>JANYJN010000225.1 GCA_025358475.1 Candidatus Solibacter sp. | reverse complement strand
GGCCGACGGCAGCAACGCGATCGTCAGCCCCCAGAGCGACGTCTTCTTCTCGCCAGGGGCGCCGACACCCGCGGGCTGGTCTATGCACTGCTCGAATTGGCCGACCGCGTGCGCCTTGGGCAGCCAATGGACGCGGCGCTGAAGATCGACAAGCCTATCGTGGAGCGCCCCGCCAACATGGTGCGCTCTGTGATGCGGCAGTTCACCAGCGAACCGCTCGACAAGCCCTGGTTTTACGACCGCGAAATGTGGCCGCACTACTTGACGATGCTGGCCGGACACCGGTTTAACCGGTTCCACCTGGCCTTCGGGCTCGGCTACGACGACCTCAAGCAGGTTGCGGACTCCTACTTTCTGTTCCTGTATCCGTTTCTGCTCTCCGTGCCGGGCTACGGCGTGCGGGCGACGAATCTTCCCCACACAGAGCGCGCCCGCAACCTGGAGACCCTGCGCTTCATCAGCGAGCAGACCGTGGCGCGCGGCATGGAGTTCCAGTTGGGAATCTGGATGCATGGATACCAGTGGCCCACCAGTCCGCGCGCCCAAAACATCATCGAGGGGCTCAGCGCCGGGACGCATGCTCCCTACTGTCGCGACGCCTTGACGGCGGTTTTGCAGGCCTGTCCCGCAATCTCCTCGGTGGCGCTGCGAATTCACGGCGAGAGCGGTGTCGCCGAAGGAAGCTACGACTTCTGGAAGACGGTCTTCGACGGCGTGAAGCGATGCGGCCGAAAGGTCGAAATCGACCTGCACGCCAAGGGCACCGACGCCACCATGATCGACGGCGCTCTGGCCACCGGGATGCCGGTCAACGTGGCTCCCAAATATTGGGCCGAACACCTGGGCATGCCGTACCACCAGGCGGCGATTCGCGACCTGGAAATGCCCGTGGCGGGGCGCTCGGGTGCCGGTCTGATGACCCTCAGCGAAGGCGCTCGCATCGCCACGCGCTACGGATATGCCGATTTGCTGCGCGATGACCGCAAGTACACCGTCCGTCACCGCGTCTTCTCGGGAACTCAGCGGCTTTTACTGTGGGGTGACCCCGTCGCGGCGGCGGCTTACTCGCGGATGTTTCAATTCTGCGGCTCGACTGGCGCCGACCTGATGGAGCCGCTGACCTGCCGCGGACGGAGAGGGACCGGCGCGCCCGGCAGTCGCGCCGGGTACGCCGACATTCGCCTGGAGCCGCGATGGGATTGGGAAAAGTACACGTATTGGTACCGGGTCTGGGGCCGCCTGATGTACAACCCGGAATCCGATCCGGAAGTCTGCGAGAGGCAGTTTGGCGGTGCCGCCGGGGCCAGGGCGTTGGCATCGGGGCTGGCCCGCGCCAGTCGCATCCTGCCCATCGTGACCACGGCGCATTTGCCCTCGGCGGCGTGCGACGCGTACTGGCCGGAGATCTATTGGAACCAGCCGATGGCCGGCGAACCGCAGTACAATCCATACGGCGATACGCCCTCCCCAAAGACGTTTCAGAATGTGAGCCCGCTGGACCCGCAACTGTTTTCACGGATGAGCGATTTCGCGGTGGAATTGCTCAAGGGAGAGCGCAGCGGCAAATATTCGCCGGTCGAGGTGGCACAGTGGTTAGAGGATCTCGCAGACGGCGCCGAGAAAGACCTGTTGCAGACCGGAAAACCGGATTCCGTTGAATTTCGCCGCCTGGCGATCGACGCGCACATGCAGGCGGGGTTGGGCCGTTTCTTTGCCGCCAAGTTCCGCAGTGGGGTGCTGTACGCCATTTACAAGGGTACCGGCGACCGCCGCGCGCTGGAAGAAGCGCTAAAGGCCTACCGTACTGCCCGGGCCAAGTGGGCGCAAGTCGTCGATCAAGCTAAGGGAGTTTACGTTTTCGATCTATCGGCTAGCGACAAAGCCTCGGAGCGCGGCCAATGGCTGGACCGCCTCCCCGCGATGGACCAGGATATCGCCCTTATGGAGCAGTATCTGCCGGATGCCAAGACCATCGGTGAACCGCGCGTGGCGGCGGCCGTCGCCGAAGTCCTGGGCCGGCCGCGGCGCGGATCGGTCGCGTGCACTCACCGCCCGCCTGCGGCATTCCGGCCCAAGGAGGCGGTAGCCATTGAGATCGCAGTAGAGAAGGGGCGCAAGCCCGCGTCGGCGCGATTGTATTACCGGCACGTGAATCAGGCGGAGCGGTATGAAAGCGTCGAAATGGAAGCTCGCGACAATCTATACCGAGCGAGCATTCCGGGCGGCTACACCGATTCGCCGTATCCGCTGCAATATTACTTTGAGTTCAAGGAAGGGCCGGAAAAGGCATGGCTGTATCCCGGATTCGCGGCGGATCTGGCGAATCAGCCATACTTTGTATTGCGCCGAATTTGAAGGTCGCGAGCCCGAACCCGGGCGGTTCGAAAATGCGAGTTAGCCGGGCCTTACGTGCCACCCAGGCGCGCGTTCGCGAATCGCTTTCCCTGCGGCGCGCCGGTTAAGGATCCGCATCTCGTCATACTGGCGCAAACTTCCAAAGGTCCGGACCCGTTCACTGGCGCTTCTCTACTGGCGACGGCGAGCCATTTCACTTGCCGGCGGTGATCTTGGCCGCCCAGTCCGTGTCCGTTTCCTCCTGGCCGCCGGGGAATGGCGGAAGTTGCAAGCTGCCTTGTGCGTCGGCTCTTAGACTGATTGCGTCCAGCCATTTGCCGGTGCGCGGGTTGTACCAGGTGAGCCGGTAGGCTGTATTCGCGCTCCAGTTAGCGGCCCGAGCCCGCCGGGCCTTGTTTTCAAAGTAGAGCAGGCCCAGGTCCTTCTCCCGTGTGCGCATGAGAAATGCCCAACCGTCCAGACCGCGCTCGGGGCTCCCTTCGGCTTTGCGCGGCGTCAAGTCGTTGGAGGCAAGCAGCAGGTCGCGGTATCTGGTTCCCCCGGAAAGGACGAAGTTGCGCATCCACTGCATATAACCCGCCGACGTGTACTTGAGGGCATCCCAGAAATAGGGGCGGAATCCGGACGGCTCGCCTGTAGTGGTGATGTCATACGCCGCGGTGCCGTGCACGTGGCCGGACAGGCCGCCGGACAGCACGCAACCATACATCTGCGCGCGCGAAAAGTAGTTGTCGCGTTCGCTATTGGGCTGCGGCCGCTCTCCGGCGGGACTGTTCAAGGGAAACATCCAGCCGGTGAAGTAAGGCTCCAGGTCGATCGCTGGATAAGGCGGGGTCAGGCCGAACAGCGTTTCGAGCTCCGGGTAGATTCCGTGGTCGCGCGGATTGTTGCCGGTGCTGTGAAGCGTGATCCAGGGCGCCTTGTCGCCGTGCCCGAATGTGGTGTAGGTCGAGCGGTCGATCAGCGCAGTGACCGGTTGTTCAAAAGGCATCGGCCCGTATTTCCGCAAGTGGTACTTCAGCGCTTCGTTGAAATCTTCCGCCGACAGGCTGAAGTTCTTCGGAATGATATCCAGGTGGATCTTGCTGAAGATCAGATTGTAGGCGCCGTACCGTGACACCATGTATTGCAAGAACCGGGCGTAGGATTCCTGAAAGTTGAAGTAGGCTTTCCATGGCGGGCAATTGTCGCGCCTCACGGTTTCCAGCATGGCGATGAACCCTTGTTGGTTGAGATACGCCACCTTCTTATCCAGACTCTGGAAGTAGGCCGGGATCACGCGATCGAAATCAGGCAGGCCTTCATGGTTGGGCACAATTTCGAAGGGACGGTAGCCACGCTCATCGTGCATATCCTTGGCGGTCACCTTGCCGTCCGGCAGCGTCACACCGAATTTCTCCCATGCGTTTCGGTAGTACACGCCCTCTTTGTCGGCGTAGGTATTCGGGTAATGGTCCGAAGCCCAGGTGGGAAACGCCGCGATCATGCTGATGGAGTTGAACCCCTGCGCCTTGCGCCACGCCACGGCTTCCTGGAACGTGATTCCGGGGCCGGGTTGGTAGTTGGGGCGAACCGGTTGTTCCGTCAGCGGTAGCCGCCAGGTGGACGCGGCCAGCCAGGTGTCGCCCACCAGAAAGAAGGGAGCTCCGTCGGCATATTGCAGGGCGTGACCGTTCTGAGTAGGGCGGAGAAAACCGTGCCGATTGGGATTTTGCCGCTTTTCCTGTTCCGACCACTCCTGCGCCACGAATGTGCCGGATTTTCCGTTAAGGCCCTTGTCCCTGGGTTGGTTCGAACCACTCACCCAACTCCACTTTCCGGGCGCCGTCGCCACAACGCGGACCCGAAACACGTCTCCACCGTCCCAGAAGGCATAAACCCGGCCGGAGAACGCGGGGCCGTTCAGGTCCACCCAGCACAGTACCTCCGTATACGGATTTCGATAGGGTTGGGCGGCCCGGAACTCAATCTCCGGCATGTCCCAGACATGGGTGACGGTCTGGCCGGCAGCCGAAGCCGACGCCATCACGACAAGTATAGGAGCTAGTTTGAGAGAGATGCTCATAAGAGCCAAACCTAAACTCGCGCACCCCCCAGAACAAGTTAATCGCCGTTAGGCGCCGCTTTAACGGGTCGAATTACCGCTTTCAGGACCCAACACCACTGCGGAACAGCCTCCGGCGCTCCTGCGCCTTTTCCCCTCCGGGCTCACGTTAGGCCCCGTTAACGATGCGGCATTACAGCGCATCAGACCTCTATATCGCGAACATATTCTAACGGCTGCTAACCTTGCCGCAACTTCGTATGGGACCTACACTCCTCAGCAGTGAGGAAATTTTCCAAGACTGACGCTGATTTTGTGAACCCAATGAAAAAGCTAAGCAGGCGTTCCATATTTGGAGTGGCTGGCGGCCTCGCCGGGGCATTCAGCCTTCGGGGGCTGTCCGCGGCCGTCCAAGACGCAGCGCCGGTCTACCGCCGTCCGCGTTTGAAGATCACCGATATTAAGACGGCTTATATCACCGCCCACGGACCGCAACTCCACATCCGGATCTACACCGACCAGGGCCTGATCGGCCAGGGCGAAGCCACCGATGCGGCTACCGGCGGAGCAGCCATCATCGCCGGATGGCGCCCTTTTCTGATCGGCAAGGATCCCCTGAATGTGGAAGCCCTCTGGGAACAGATCCGAACCATGGGGATATTTGCCGGGGCACAGGGGGGGCAGTTCACCACGGCCCTAAGCGGTCTGGAGATCGCCCTCTGGGATCTTGCCGGGAAAGCGCTCGGGCTACCCATTTATCAGCTTTTGGGCGGCAAGATGCGCGACCGGGTCCGTGTCTATTGCGATTCAGCCAACCACCACCCCGACGATCCGAAGGCCAAGGAGAAACTCCACGAAATCGCGGATATGGGGTTCACCGCCGTCAAGTTCGACATCGATGAGGCCACCGACCCGGCGCGCTTTGACCGCGTCAACTGGACCGCCTCCAATGGCGAGATCGACCGCATGGTGCGCGAGGTCGCGTTCGTGCGCGAAGTCCTCAACAAGCGCATCGATCTGGCCGTGGATATGCACGGCCGCTACGACATGACCACAGGCAAACGGGTGGCCATCGAACTCGAGCCGTTCAAGCTGCTCTGGCTTGAGGAGCCGGTGCCTCCCGAGAACATCGACGCCATGCGGGAAATCCGGCAGTCGACCAAGACTCCTATCTGTTGTGGCGAGAATCTCTTCATGCGCCACGGTTTCCGCGAGCTCCTGGAAAAGCGGGCGGCCGATATCATCATGCCCGACATGCAGAAATGCGGCGGGTTGCTGGAAACGCGCAAGATCGCCGATCTGGCCCACACTTACTACGTTCCGGTGGCGCCGCACTGCGTCGTTTCGCCCATCGGCTACATGGCATCCTGCCACGTCTGCGCCGCCATCCCGAATTTCCTGACTTTAGAGTGGCACTGGATCGGGCGACTCCCGCTGTGGAGGGATTTTGTGAAAGAAGGCGAAATCATCCAGAAGGGATACGTAACCGTCACGGACCGGCCCGGGATTGGCGTGGAGATGAACGACGAAGCGGTCCGGAAGGCGCAACGCCCCGGAACCCCCTGGTTCGGCGCCTAGGCCGCGCTATCGCGAGGAACCCCAGATGCAGGTGTTACACGTGACACAACCGGCGACGCCACTGACCCCCAGTGGCGGAGACCAATTGCGAAGCCGTATGGCTGGGGTTTTCGTGCCTATTTCGACCCCGTTCTCGGATGACGAAGAGGTGGACTACGGCGCCTTGGCTTTCAACGTGGAGCGGTATTCCGATACCCGGGTGCTCGGCTACCTTGCGCTCGGTTCGAACGGGGAGAACCGCAGCCTTACCGAAGATGAAAAGTTCGGCGTCCTGGAATGCATCGTCAGGCACAAGCGGCCGGACCAGGTGGTGATGGCCGGAGCTACCTACGATGCGCAACGCGACACCGCGTTGTTCCTGGGACGGGCGGCGGATTGCGGCGCCGATTTCGGCCTGATTCTGTCCCCCGGGTACTTCCGCAAGCTGATGACGGAAGAGGTCCTCTTCCGCTACTTCGCCGCTGTCGCCGAAACCTCGCCGATTCCCCTGCTTCTTTACAATGCGCCTGCGTTCTGCGGCGTCACTCTTTCACCGGCTCTGGTGCAGCGGCTTGCCGGGCACCCCAACGTGGTCGGGATGAAAGACAGCGCGGCCAGCGGCATTGAGAATTTCCTGCCCTTCGAGAGCGAGAAATTCCACGTGCTGGCGGGCTCGGCCAATTTTCTGTTCGCCGCCATGATGGGCGGCTCCATCGGCGGCACGGTTTCGCTGGCCAACTCATTTCCGGAAGTTGCGCTGCAACTCTTCCGGTATGGGCAGGCCCGGGATGAAGAACGCGGCGTTGCTTTTCAGCAGCGCGTCACCCGGATCAACCAGGCGATTTCCGGCCCCTTCGGGCCATCCGGCGTTAAGGCGGCCATGAACCTTGCCGGGTTCAGGGGAGGAATACCCAGGAGGCCGTTGCTGCCCTTGGATTCCGCCCAGGTGGAGCAACTCCGGTTGCTCTTTGTGAAGGAGGGCCTCATCTAGTGAGCCGGGATATTCTGGCGGTGGACGTTGGCACTACGGCGCTGAAGCTCGCGGTGTTCAGCCAGGACTTAGAGAAGCGGTGCGAAGCTTCGCGGCGGTATGACGTCAACGTGTACAGCGGAGGCCGCGCCGATATCGAGCCGGCGAAGTGGTGGCAGGCACTGCGTGAGTGTTGCGCGGAAGTCAGCGAGTTTCTGGGACCGGTCGGGGTGCTCGCACTGTCCGTCACCACTCCCGGGTTGGTGCCGATGGCCGAGGATGGAACGGCACTCGGACCCGCCATTTTGTTCTTCGATGGCCGCTCCCACGCGCAGGCCCGAGCCATCCGCGAGATTGTGGGTGAGGAAAAGTTTCTCCAGGAGACGTGCAACCTGCCGGTTTCGGGCGGTTCCTCGCTGTGTTCCATCCTCTGGATCCGCGAGAATCAGCCGGACGTCTGGGCCGCCACCGCAAACTTTGGCCACACCAACACCCACGTCGTGAAGCGCCTGACCGGCAATTGGGCGATCGACCCTTCCACGGTCTCCATCACGGGACTCTATAATTCGGCGCGCAATGATCTTACGTGGAACGTCGACGTGCTGGATCTGGCCGGCATACCCGTCGGCAAACTGCCGGAATTGATGCAATCCTACGAACCGGCGGGCACCATCCGTCCGGAAATGGCTTCGGAACTGGGCCTTCCAGGGGATTGCGTAGTCCTTTGCGGAGGCAATGATGCGGCTTTGGCGGCGCTTTCCGGCGGAATTACGGAGCCCGGAGACATCAACAATATCTGTGGGACCTGCGAGATCACTAGTGTTTGCGTGGATAGGCCGGTCCACTCGCCGAACTTCAACATCCGCTGCCACGTGATCCCAGGGCGCTGGCTGACATTCTTCGTGCTGAACACGGGCGGCAAGGCGCTCGAATGGTTCCACACCATCTTTTGCGCCGACATGGCGGAGGCCTACTTTTACGACGATTATATTCCCTCCGTACTACGTGGCTTCTTCGATTCGGAGAGCCGTGACAAGCGCGACGCGACCCTGCCGGAATACGTTCCATTCCTTGGCGGCAGCCGCTATTCCCTGGAACAACTCAAGGCCAGTTTCAGCGGCGTGACCCTGGAAACCACCCGCGAGGACATGCTGCTGAGCCTGATCCGCGGCAACGCACGATACCACGGAAAGCACCTGGAGGAAGTCGCCAAGCTGGTGAAACTGGGGCGGAAAGTCACCACCACTGGCGGAGGCGCGAAAATTCCAGGCTACCTCGACGTTAAAAAGCGTTGGACCGGCGACTTCGAATACCAATACCAGGATCAGTCCTCGCTCACGGGCGCCGCCATCCTCGGGCAATTTTTCTTTGCAAAGAAATACGACCGCGTCGCAGCGGTTCGATAGGAGATTACATATGTCCGAAAGTGTTATCGAACGGTTGGTCAAAACGAATCCCGATATGGAAGTATGGTGGGACAGCTCCCCACTGATCTTCGAGCGATGGGTTACCAAGATGGTGAACCAGGCGCCCGTCAATGAGAAGAACGAACTAGAGGCGCAACTGCGACGCCTCTTCAATTCCGCGGACCCCGCCAAAAGCGTATGCCGCGGTTGCACCACGAATCCGCCACTCTCGCTTGAAGCGGTGAAGGCGAATCCGGAATTCTGGAACGCGCGGATCGAGGAACTCATCCAAGCCAACCCCGGCATCACTTCCAAAGAACTCTTCTGGAGAACTTACAAACTGGTAGTGCAAAAGGGCGCGGAGGCCTTCCGGCCCATGTACGAGGCGTCGAATGGCCGTTTCGGCTGGGTCTCCGGCCAGTTGGATCCGCGGTTGGTTACCGAAAAAGAGGCGATGTACAGTCAGGCGGGTGAACTGGCCGCCCTCCAGCCCAACGTGATGGTCAAAGTGCCGGCCACCATGGAAGGCGTGGACGTGGTCCGCTACCTGACCTCCAAGGGCATTTCCACCAATGTCACCACGTGCTTCACGGTGTCCCAGGTCATGGCGGTTGCCAAGGCGGCACAACAGGGCCGGGAAATCGCCATAAAGAATGGAGTCGACATTTCCAGATGGCGCGCAGTCATCACGCTGATGATGGGCCGCCTCAGCGAGCGCAGGAACCTGATCGAGCAGGCGGAATCCCGCGGCATCACCATCACGGACGCCGACCGCAAGTGGTTCGGCATTGCCACGTTCAAGCGCTGTTACCAACTGCTGCGGGACGGTGGTTACCCCAGCAAGATGCTGCTCTGCTCCGTCCGTCCAGGTCCCCTGGTGGGTGGCAAAATGCGTTTCTGGGATGTCGAGGAATTTGCCGGCGGCGATATCGTGTATACGCTTCCGCCATTTGCGTTGGAGCCGCTCTTTGCCCTGGGCGACAGAATTCAGTTTTCTCCCGATGCCATCGATCGCCCGGTACCCCAGTCGTCGCTGGACAAAATCATGCAGATTCCCTACGGCATCCAAGGCTTGGATCCTAACGGTCTTTCGTTGGATCAATTCAACACTCACCCCGCCACGCTGCTCACGGTTTCCGAGTTTTCCAAAGCCGCGAACGGTCTGGAGGAGTACGTCGCCAACCGCTTGGCTTTAAGCGCGGAGCTTACCCTTGTTTAGGTAAGGCTCACTCTTTAGATAAGGCGGTTAGATAAGCGCTTAGAGAGAAAGCCGGCTCTCCAAAACGGCACCGTTTAAGTCTTCACCCGGCGGCTGTGCCACGTGCTAGCCTTGCAATCGGATGGCTTAGTCTCAATGGGTGATAATTCACAGGTCCAATTTTTCCTTGACCCGGTTGCCAGCAGGGCGGAACTGGAAGCTGTTCTAGCCTCACACAGTTTTGTGCGCGCGCCCACGGTATCCAAAATCCTGGCTTACGTGTGCAACCAGTATTTCGAAGGTGCGCGTGACTCCATCAAGGAGTGGTCGATTGCGGTCGACGCCTTGGGGCGAAGGCAGAATTTCGATCCGGAGAAAGACAGCATCGTCAGGGTGGAGTTCCACTCCCTGCGGAAGCGCCTGGCGGAATACTACCAAAAGGAAGGTGCGTCTCACGCCGTGCGCATTACCTTTGCAGAGAGCGGTTACGTCCCCCGCTTTGTATCCGCCGTACCGGCAAAGCAGGCGGTAAGCGAAAATCCGCCGGCACCGGAAGTGGAAACTCCGCCTACCTCCGTGGCCGTACCCGTGCGGTTGTCGCAATGGCCCAAATGGTGGAAGGCCGCCACTGTGCCGGGTATCGTGGTTCTGGCTGTCTGTGCTCTTGCCCTACTCGGCCTGCGGAAAGTGCCGCAAAGCCAGGCGGCGGCCGGGGTGACGAAAAGTGTTCCGGCGCTGAAGGCGCGCGCGGGCGGCCCGTCCGCCGAGGATAGCGTCCGTATTGCGGTTGGCCTGCCCGGCCCGCAGTATGTGGACAGCTCCGGTCGCCTGTGGTTGGGCGATCCCTATTTCACCGGGGGCATACCCTTTGACCGTTCGGACCGCAAGATCTTTGGGACGCTGGACCCGGAGATGTATGAGAAGGGTCGCGAAGGCGAGTTCCGCTACGATATTCCGGTCAAACCCGGGGTGTACGAACTGCGGCTTCACTTCGCCGAAACGCGCTTCGGGCAGACACCCATTCAGGGAGCCGAAGCCATGAGGCGGTTTGACGTTTCGCTGAACGGCCGGCCCATTCTTGAGGATTTCGACATCACACGCGATGCCGCGGGCACCGACATCGCTACGGTGAAGGTCTGGAAGGACATTGTTCCATCTGCGGACGGGTTCATCCGTTTGGTGTTCTATGGCCGCTCCGGCCGGCCGCTGCTGAATGCGATTGAGCTTCTCCCGGGCACTCCGGGCAAGCCTCTACCCGTGCGCATCGTGTGCGGCATGCATCCCGTATACGATAAGTTGGGGCGTTTCTGGCAGGCGGATGCCTATTTCCGGGGGGGACGGCAGAGCGAACGGTTGAGCGTCTACGAGGGGACCGACGACCTTGCGCTATATGCCTCGGCTCGCTTCGGGAACTTCAGTTACGCGATTCCCGTGGTGAGCGGCCAGACTTATAGGGCGAAGCTGAAATTTGCCGACTACGCTTCCCGCCTCCCTGGCGACCGGCTGTTCGATGTTTTCTGCAACGGCGTTTCCCTGCTCACTGATTTTGATATCCTCCAGCGGGCAGGCGGCCGTAATCATGCCACCGAAGTCACGCTCAGCGGCTTGAAGCCGAACGCTCAAGGCAAGCTTCTCTTCAGCTTCATTCCAAGTCGCGATTACGCCGCCGTGCAGGCCATCGAGATCGAGGCGGAACGCGACTGACCACGCCGTTAGTCGGCGTTATAGTTGCAACCCTATTGGAATGAACACAGATAGGACCGTTAAGTAACCTCTTTTAACAAACAACGTCCCCGTTCCCTCAGTCCGAAATCTTGTTCGTTTCCTGAAAGTCGGCTACTGTAGTTTCTGAGATTAGACTCTTTTGGGAGGTTTGCCATATGAGGAGACTTCTGTGCTCTTCGGTCGCGCTCTTGGCCATGTCCGCCATTACAACCCTACTGGGACAGACCCTTGGCGAAATTACCGGACGCGTAAGCGATCCTACCGGCACCAGCGTGCCGGGCTCAACCATGACGCTCACAAATGTCGCCACGAATGCCATTCGTACAGCGGCGACAACCGATTCTGGAGACTACACATTTCCGGCGGTTCCCCCTGGCTCGTATAACGTCAAGACGGAACATGCCGGATTCAAGACGGCCACGATCAATCATGTCGAATTGCAGGTCCAACAGACGGTTCGTCTGGACTTCACCCTGCAACTCGGACAGGTCAACGAATCGATCGAGGTCTCGGCCCAAGCCGAACTCTTGCAGGCCGAAAATGTTTCCCTCGGTACGGTGATCGACAACAAAGGCGTCATTGAGTTGCCGCTCAACGGGCGCTCTTACCTGGGCTTGATCGCACTGGCGGCGAACGTAAACACCCTCTCCTCGGCCGCCGGCCAAGCGAATGGCCGCCAGGGAGGCGAGCGCGCCAATCAATCCATCTCGGCCGGTGGCAACCGAATCATGTTTGACTACTTCACGCTGGATGGCGTAAGCAACACAGATCCCGACTTCTCGACATACGTAGTGCTACCGTCCATCGATGCGATTCAAGAGTTCAAGGTGCAGACCGGCGTATATCCGGCCGAGTTCGGCCACCAGTCGACTCAGATCAACGTGCTAACGAAGTCTGGTGGCAACGCGTATCACGGCTCGCTGTTTGAATTTGTCCGCAACGACAAGTTCGACGCCATGCCCTACGCGTTCACCCGTAACCACCCGGCGAAGTCGCCGTTCAAATGGAACGACTACGGTTTCGAAGTGGACGGACCGGTTCGTATTCCGAAACTTTTCGACTTGCGCAACAAGCTATTCTTTATGGCTAACGACGAATGGAAAGCGCAGCGCCAGCATTCCCAGGGCACGTACTCTGTTCCGACGCCAGCCATGTTCACTGGTGACTTCGCAGGGCTGGGGCTTATCTACGATCCTAATACGGCAGCGGGCGGCGCCACGAAGACCCCGTTTCCGAATAACGCGATTCCTTCCAACCGGATCGATCCGATATCGCAGAAGTTTCTGAAATACTATGTCCCCTCCAACCTGCCGGGCCTGTCGAATAACTACACTCAGACCAACTCTACTCCGAACAACCGCGATGCCTTCACGCTTCGTTTGGACTGGGTGGAGTCGGCGAAGTCGCAGTGGACGGGGCGATATAGCTGGGGAGACGAGAACCAGTCGTCAACCGGGCTGAACATCACGGGAAGCAAGATCCTTACCAACTACGAGCAATATCTGGGTACCAACACCCACACGCTCACGCCCCAAATGGTGAACGAGGCACGGTTCGGTTACACGCGGCTAAGCAACTCGCTCGGTACCTACTCCGCGTACAACGTCGATACGGTATCCGCCTTGGGCGTCCCCGGGCTTCAACCAGGCCTCCCCGTCTCGTGGGGCGTGCCGATGGTGTCTTTCGCGGGAAGCGGTTTCACCTCCATCGGCGACATCCAGGACGGCCCCTACTATATCAACGACAACAGCATGCAATTTGTCGACAACTTGTCCTGGGTTCACGGCAAACACAGTCTTCGCGTCGGGTTCGAATACAGCCGCCAGAACTTCAATCAGATCGGCAACCAGTTCTCCCGCGGCCAATTTTCGTTCCAGCCCAACGTAACGCAGAGTTCGGCCCGGACGGGCGGCGACGCGTTCGCCGAGTTCCTGCTGGGGGATCTCTATCAGTCCACTGTTGCGGTAGCTCTCGCCACGGCCCAATTCCAGCGCAATGCGTACGCCGCCTTTGTGGACGACACGTGGAAGGTGGCCCCGAACTTGACGCTGACGCTTGGTTTGCGCTACGAGTTGACGCCGCCTTGGACGGATTTGCTGAACAACGAATTCACCATCGCGCTGCCGCACCTTGACTATTTCTCTAACGCGCCAGTGGCCGATTATCCCTATTTTGTGCGCCAGGGCACCTGCACGGACCCTTACGCAGGGCCGCCTCCTCTGAGCATTCACTGGACCGCCACCAACGCCGTCTGCAGCAACGGGGCCTTCCCCAATCAACTCATGAAGACCTCCTACAAGGATTTCGCTCCCCGTGTTGGCATTGCCTATTCACCCAATTCCAAGACCGTGATCCGGGCAGGCTACGGCATATTCTATAACCAGGAGATCGGCAACGCGTATTTCGACATGGCGCGCAACATCGCCGGCCGCGTCACCCTCACCTCCAACGTCGGCACGCCAAGCCTCTTTTACAACAATGCGATACCGGGAGGCAGCGGCGCAACTGCCCAGATACCGCCTCCCTACGGCTATGCGATGGCTTTCGGCCACCACACTTCGTACTCCATGCAGTACCTTTTCAACATCCAGCGCCAGTTTTCAGGCAACTGGCTGCTTGAGGCGGGCTATTTGGGATCGGGGAGCCATCACCTTCAGGGCTTCACGGACCCCAACCAGGGGATTCCCGGCACGGTCGGCAGCGCCACCTCGCGGCTTCCGTTCCAGAACTTCGGAGTCATCCAGTTGGTTCAGGACGGCGCCAACGGCACCTACAACTCGCTCAGCGCGAAGGCAACGCGGCGGTTCACCCAGGGCCTTAGCGTACTCGCCTCTTATACCTGGGCTAAATCGATCGACGAAACCAGTGGAATCCGCCCGCAGGGCTCTGACACGCTGTTCCCGCAGAACAGCTTTTGCATCAGCTGCGAACGTGGGCTCTCCTCGTTCGACGTGCGCCACCGGTTCGTCTCTTCCATCCTTTACGATTTGCCGGTGGGCAAGGGCAAGTTGCTGAATATCGCGAATCCGGTCCTGAACGTGGTGGCCGGTGGCTGGCAGACGGGCGGCATCGTTACCCTCCAGACCGGCGTACCCGGAACCCTGACCATAGGGGGAGTGGACAACGCCAGTACGGCCGAGGGCGGATACGACCGTCCCAACGCCACGGGTGTGAGCCCCTATCTGAGCAATCCGGTACCCTCCCGGTATTACAACCTGGCGGCCTTCACCGAGGCCCCTCCCGGACAGTTCGGCAACGCCGGACGAAACACCATAATCGGCCCGGGCATATTCAACTTCGACTGCGAAGTGCATAAGCAGTTTCGCATGCCGCACTTAGAGAACCACGTGCTCCAGTTCCGGTTGGAGGCCTTCAACGTCCTCAACCACCCGAATTGGGGAATGCCCTCCCTGAACATTCTATCGGGCGCGGTGCAACCCGGGATGCCGAGTACTGCCGCTCATATGAATTTCGGGGTGAGTACCAGCACCGCTACCTCCATGCGTCAGGTCCAACTGGGCTTGAAGTATTCCTTCTAGATTTCCATATCTAAAGCAAGGGGCTCCGCTTTGAAGTGGGCCCCTTTTCTTGAGACTATCCGAATCTCGAGGACAACATGGATCACCGGGAACCGCCGTCGCGGCTCGAAGGCAGTCTTAGCCGGCCGCGCGTTTCCCGACTAAGTTGATAAGTGGCCTGCAAGAAGTCCCTCCGCGCAGAGAGCCGCGGTTTTGTAAGTGTGATCTGAAAGGTGCATATGAACCCGACTAACCGTAGGAATTTTCTCTTCCGCGCCGTTGCGCCCGTGGCGGGCGGCTTCCTATTTCCTTCGCTCTCGAGAGCTGTACAAGAGGCCAGTTCGCCGTATCGCCGGCCCAAGATCAAGATCACCGATGTCCGCACCGCCGAAGTCCGCGTCCATGGGTACCAGGTTCATGTTCGTATCTATACTGACCAGGGAATCGTCGGCCAGGGAGAAGGAACCGACGCGATCCAGGGCGGTGTGCCGCTGATCAACTCCTTTCGCCGGCTGCTCATCGGACAGGATCCCCTAAACATCGAAGCTGCCTTCGAGCGGATACGCACTGCCGGTATCTTCGCGGGGGCGCAAGGCGGGCAATACCTCGCTGCCTTGACCGCGGTCGAAATTGCGCTGTGGGACGTTGCAGGCAGGGCATTGGGGTTGCCGATCTATCAGTTGATGGGCGGCAAGGTTCGAGACCGTGTGCGTGTCTACGCCGATTCCGGTGCACGGGATATGGTGCCTGGCGACGAGCGGTCGATCGCGCGAATCCATGAGATCCAGAAGATGGGGTTCACGGCGGCTAAAATCGATATCGATGACCCCGCCGATCCGGCGCGATTCGATCGCGTGAATTGGACGGCCTCAAACGGCGAGATCGACCGCATGATAGCGACGGTCGGGTTTACGCGCGGGTTGTACCCCAAAAACATCGACCTGGCAGTGGACATGCACGGCCGCTACGACGCCACTACCGGTAAGCGGGTGGCCAAGGAGATGGAACCCTTTAAACTACTTTGGCTGGAAGAACCCGTGCCGGCCGAAAACATCGATGCCATGCGCGACATCCGGCAATCGACCAAGACGCCCATCTGTTGCGGCGAGAATGTCTATTTGCGGCACGGTTTCCGCGAAATCCTCGAAAAACGCGCGGTAGACATTATCATGCCCGATCTTCAAAAGGTAGGCGGACTGCTCGAGGGCCGCAAGATCGCCGATATGGCGCACGCTTATTATGTGCCGTTCGCCCCGCATTGTGTCGTTTCCCCCATCGGGACCATGGCGTCGGCCCACGTTTGCGCCGCTGTTCCCAACTTCCTGACGCTCGAATGGCATTGGATTGACAGCCTGCCGCTGTGGAAAGGGTTCGTCAAGGAAGGCGAGATCTTCGATAAGGGGTTCATCACACTGCCGGACCGCCCGGGTATTGGGGTAGAGATGAACGAGGAAATGGCTCGTAAAGTCCAGGTTCCTGGCACTCCCTGGTTTGAGCCAACGAAAGGAGCTTGACCAATGTTGCGAAAAGGATTGTGGGCACTGCTATCGCTCGCGTTGCTACTTCCGGGGGCGTTCGCCCAGCCGGGAGTATTCAGTAAAGAGGAGTTACTAAAGTACACGCCGGAATGGAAGGGGGAGCGGTTCCCGGACGGCCGGCCGAAGGTCCCCGATGCCATACTCCAGCGAATGAAGAAAGTCACTCTGGAGGAGGCTTGGGCCGTGCTGCGGGACGCCGGCTTCGCCCACCAGTACGAGGATGGCTGGTTGTCGATCCATCCGGACAAGGTTCTGGTCGGACGCGCGTTGACTGCGCAGTGGCTCCCCGGGCGGCCCGATATTCACAAAGTGATTGAAGCACAGGGCAAGAAAGATGGCCGGATCGGCGGCCAGAACGCCTGGCCGGTGGATATGTTACAGCCCGGCGATGTCTATGTATGCGACCACTTCGGGTTGAAGCAGGACGGTCCCTCGATCGGCGATAACGTGGGGAACGCTATTTACGCCAAAAGTGGCAACGGAATCGTTTACAACGGTGCCGTGCGCGACTTCAGGGGGCTGGAGGAGTTAGAGAACTTCACCTCGTTCGTTCGGTCCTATGACCCGTCCCACCACTTCAGTACCTCCGGTCCGCGGTTGAATTCGACCATGATCGGGATTAACATCGCGATCCGTATTGGCGTGGCGACTGTGCTGCCTGGGGACGTGGTGCTCGGTATGGCGGGCGGCGTCATCTTCATTCCACCTCAACTGGCCGAGAAGATCGTGAAAGCCTCCGAAGCCACCCATGTGCGGGATCTCTTTGGGCACCAGCGCCTTCGCGAGGGGAAGTATACCTCCGGCCAGATCGACACCAAATGGTCCGATGTGATTGAGCGGGATTTCTGGCAATGGCTTCAGGACAATGCGGATAAGCTGCCGGTTCCCAAGGAGCAGGTGCAGGAGATACTGAGGGACAGGTCGGCTCAGCGGTAGTCCGCCTGATTCGCGGTCCGCTCAAGAACCGGCCGTAGACTCGTAGACTACCCCCGGTTAGAGAGTTAACTTAGCGTCGGCGCGGCGGTATGCGGGTCGCCCGGCGAGGGAGGAACTAATGTCGTCGAAGAACGTTTTCACTTTGGTTTTGCTCGCGGCTACTTTCGCCGCCGCGGCCAGCGCGCAGACCACCGGTGTCCCGGAAAAGCGAATTGCCTTCAGTGTCGATGCCGCTAAGACTGGCGCGCCCATTTCGCCTTACCTCTACGGCCAGTTCATCGAGCACATCGGCGACCTGGTCAACCGGAGCGTATGGGCGGAAATGCTCGATGACCGGAAGTTCTTCAGTCCCGTGAACTCCAAGCTCGCCGAGCCGACCCCTGTGCGGGGCCGGCGGGCCAACCGATGGCGGCCCATCGGTCCCGACGAATCAGTGGTGATGGATCGCGAGCATCCTTACACAGGGGAGCATACTCCTGTGATCCGGCTGGACGGCGCCGCCCCGCACGGCATGCAGCAGGCCGGACTGGTATTGCGCAAGTCCAAGACCTACGCGGGACGGGTGGTGCTGCAGGGCGACCCGGGCGCCGAGATCGCGGTCAGCCTCGTGTGGGGGCCCGGCCCCGGCGAGCGGCAGACGATTCCCATCACCGGACTGCGGACCACATATAACAAGTTTCCCCTCCGGTTCACCGCCGGGAGCGATACCGACAACGGCCGAATCGAGATCGCCGGCATAGGCAAAGGCTCATTCCACGCCGGAGCTGTATCGCTCATGCCGGCGGACAACATCCGCGGCTTCCGCCCGGATACGACCGGCCTGTTGAAGCAGCTCCGCTCGGGCATGTACCGCTTTCCCGGCGGCAACTTCCTGTCCGCTCATGAGTGGCGCGACGCCATCGGCGACCCGGACAAGAGGCCGCCGCGTTGGGATTTTGTCTGGTCGGCGCTGCAACCAAACGACGTGGGAACCGATGAATTCCTGTTCCTTTGCGAACTTCTCGGCGTGGACGCATTCATTAGCGTGAGTGCCGGTTTCGGAGATGCTCGCTCCGCCGCCGAACTGGTGGAATACGTCAACGGCGCCGCCGGCACGCCCATGGGAAGCCTGCGCGCCGCCAACGGCCACCCGGCCCCCTATCGCGTCAAGTGGTGGGGCATCGGCAATGAGATGTACGGCAACTGGCAGTTCGGTCATATGGCGCTCAAGCAGTATGTCATCAAGCACAACCTGTTCGCCGCCGCGATGCGCGCGGTAGACCCCACCATCACGCTGCTCGCCACGGGAGCCACGCCAGACGAGATGACCGTCAACGAGCTCGCGCTACCTCTCACCGGCAAGGTGGTAACCGAGTACGGCTCCGAGGCTGATTGGACGGGCGGATTGTTCGCCAACTGCCTGGACAATATCGACGTGATGTCGGAGCACTTTTACAGTTACGACGGCCAGAGATTCGACCTTTCCCAGAACAAGAAGGTTCCCGTCCAGGAGTCGCTCGTCGATGCGGCGTACCGGGCGGCGAACCGCGTGCGCGGCAAGGTGGAGGCGTTCCAGGAGTATCTGCTGCGGATTCCGTCCCTCAAGACAAAACCGGTACCCATGGCGATCGATGAATGGGCGTTTACCCGCCTCCCAGCCAATCTTAAACAAAACTTGGCTAATGCCCTGGTGTTCCACGAAATGTTCCGGCATACGGACCTCATCAAGATGGCCGGCCACACCATGGGAACGTCCTCAATCGACTATAACAGCACGGAGGCGGCGCTAAACACAACCGGTCTCCTGTTCAAGCTCTATCGCGACCATTTTGGAACGGTGCCGGTGGAAGTCAGCGGCAGTTCCCTTCCGCCCACCCCCAAGTACCCTGTCGGCGGCGATCAGCCCAGGGTAAATGCAGGCAGCCCAACCTATCCGCTGGACGTTTGCGCCGCGCTGAGCGGCGATGGGAAGTTCCTGACCTTGGCGGTGGTCAACCCCACCGAATCGGCTCAGGAACTTGAGGTCGGCTTCAAGGGTGTCGAACTCAGCGGCCAGGGGAAGGTGTGGCGCATGACAGGTCCCGGCGTCAACGCCGCAACCGGTTTGGGTCGAAACGAGGTTCAGGTCGTGGAGTCACCGGTAAACGGAGTGCCGAAGGCCTTCGGGATTGCTCCCCTCAGCATCGACATATACCAGTTTGAGAGACGGTAACGACGCTGCGGCCACAGCAGTATCCGGCATCCGAAGGCAGGCGATCGGAGACGCGCCAGTCGAGGAGAACCAAGACCATAGGTGATCTCCTCGGCCATCGCAGCGTCGAAAGCACTGGAGTTTATCTGCGCCTCCACGTTGAGGATCTATGCGACGTGGGTCTTCCGCTCCCAAAGAGCGATTCCTGCTCGGGGGTTCGGCTATGAAAGAGCCCGTGGCCTTCACGTCGCCGATTGGACCACTCATCACCCGTTATCTCGCCATGAAACGGGCGCTCGGCCGGAGTGCTGTCACGATGGCATATACTCTCCGCTATATTGATCGCTTCCTGGCGTCGCGCCACGCAGCAGACCTAACGCGCGAGACTTTCACGGCCTGGAACGAGTCGATGACTTCGCTGCAGTCGAACACGCGCTTGGCGCGACTCCACGCCGTGTATCACCTGTGCCTGTTTCGCCAGCGTGAACATCCCCACAGTTTTGTGCCAGACCCGACACAATTTCCAACCAGGGACTCTCGCCCCTTGCCGTATATCTTTTCTGAAGCTGAGATCGTCCGCCTGCTGGCCACGGCGGAAGCGCTGACACCACACAAGGGGTCGCCACTGCATTGTGAAGTGGCCCGAGTCGGCATCATCATCTTATATACGACAGGTCTTCGTCGAGGGGAGTTGGTGCGCCTCACCCTCGGCGACTACGATCAAGCCGACCGAGTCTTTCACGTGCGCCGCTCGAAATTCGACAAGTCACGTCTCGTGCCGCTGTCGGGTGACGCCACCAGGGAGGTTGATCGATGCCTCGCGACGCGCAGCCAGGCTGGTGCACCGTGTGGCGGAGATGCGCCCCTTCTGGTGCATAATCACGGCGCGCGGTTTCGTGGTTACACCGGGGAGGCTTTCGGCAGTTTGTTGCGGAAAGTGATACGGGCGACCGACATTCGGACATCCCGAGGCCGGGCTCCACGGGTCCACGATCTCCGGTTCACCTTTGCGGTCCATGCACTCTTGCGCTGGTACCGTACAGGCGTCGATGTGCAAGCTCGACTGCCCGCTCTGGCTACCTACCTGGGGCACGCATCAGTCGTTTCCACACAGTATTACCTGACTTTCCTTCAGGCGACCGCCGAGGCGGCTAGCGAGCGGTTCCACACCCACTCCGTAGCTTGGCTATTCCCCCGTGCTCTGCAGGGAGGTCGTCGATGACGCCATTCCCCACCAAGTTCGCGGCTGCGCTCCGTGTATTCTTCGCGCAGCATCTGCCCCTGACGCGGGGGCTGAGTCCGCGAACGGTCCTGAGTTACCGCGACACGTTCGTTTTGCTGCTGCGCTTTCTGGCCGCTCGTCACGGGTGTGGCGTGGTCGATCTCGAGCTCCAGCACGTGCGGGTTGGAGATGTTCTTGCCTTTTTGGACCACCTTGAAGCGGAGCGGAAGAATAGCGTAGCCACTCGCAACGCTCGTCTGGCCGCCATTCATGCCTTTGCCCGCTTCCTGGCGACGCGAGATCCCGAGCCTGTTGAAGAGTGCCAGCGCCTTTTAGCTGTACCCATCAAGCGCGGACCAACCCGCACTGTAGATTATCTGGAAAGCGACGAAATCGGCGCGATGCTGGAGGCTGTGTCGGCTCATCGGCAAGACCATATCCGCGATAGAGCTTTGCTGCTCACCTTGTTCAACACCGGCGCTCGCGTGCAGGAACTGCTCGATATCCGGCCGGGCGATCTGCAGCTAGATCGACCCACTTCCGTTCATCTCCGCTGGAAGGGACGCAAGGAACGTCTTTGTCCGCTGTGGCCCGAGACGGCGGACGCACTCCGAACCCTGCTGAGTGCCACAGCCGCGGAAAATACCAGCCCAGTTTTTCGCAATCACCGAGGCGAACCGATGACCAGATTCGGTGTTCGGTATCTACTGCGGGGTTTCGCCGAGCAGGCACGGACAGCAGCGCCCACACTCATCGCCAAGCGCATTCATCCGCATACTTGTCGACACAGCGCTGCCGTTCACCTCCTACGTGCAGGCGTCGATCTCGTGACCATCAGCCACTGGCTGGGGCATGCCAGCGTAGAGACGACAAATCGGTACGCCGCCGTGGATCTCGAAACCAAACGCAAAGCTCTGGAGCGCGCAGGGCCCGTGGCGGGTGCTGCGGAATCCAGCATCACGACAGGGCGAACGGATAGCTCTGTGCTGGAGTGGCTACAGTCCCTCTGACCGCGACCGTGATTATGTGGAGTAGAGAACGCCCACGACCCGACCGCAATGCAGTCCCGACGTTCCTACTCCACATAACGCGGCGCTTCACATGAATCGTACTGCAAGATTCTGATGGCCGTTCCACTCCGGGACCGGAAAATGGACAGGTAACCGGAAAACGGATCCGCATTCAGTTTCTCCCGGCATAGCTGGGCGATTGCATCAATGCCCTTGCGGCCGTCAATGGCCTCGACTGCAACCAGAATCCGTATCTGTGGCGCGATCTGAATCAAGACGCCACTTCCCGCAACGCACGGCTCAGTGCGGCCACGTCCGACGCCGTGGCACCCTTCCAATGGATTCTCAGCTTGCTCTTGCGGCCTTCCAGTTCGATCATGCACTCGCGTTGGTCGACAGCGGGGGGCATTAGCTCCACAAACGTCGGCGGCATCGCTTTGCCCGGCATCGAATCGGCTGCCACCATTCTCCGTTTCAGCTTTCCGCCATCCAGATGCAGTGCGGCGGCTGTCGGGTTGACGCCATCCCGGCGGGCCAACTCCATCGCAGCCGACCACAACTCGTCTGGTATTCGCTGCTTGCCCCGCCGATTCTGCCTCCAGTTCTCAAAGCGGGTACGGACTTCATCGAGATTGAGCGTATCGACTGATCTGCGGCGCCTCATCGTCATTCCTCCCTGGCCCGATCCAACCGGCGGAAGAACGACATTAGCAGTCATGGCCTGCCGACTTCGTGCAGGCTTACCGAAAGCTCACGATTTGGTAGCCATGGTCGTGCGTCTTTCGAGCCTATCGTTTCTCTAGCGCAATCGCACGCGGGAACAGAATATTGTTCTCGAGGTGGATATGCACGTGTAAGTCCGCCTCGAGCACCTTCAGACCTTCATAGAGCGCCTTAACCGTGCTGCAGGCATATGAAGGCAGTTCGAAATCATTGGAAAGCGTGCGGATTTCGCCCAGGGCGTCTCCCGCGCTCACGTGCTCGCGCTCCATCATCGCGATCGGATTGGCGATCGTTCCAAAGGGAACAGGAGGCATCGGCCGATTCTGGGTCTCGGCGCGACCGTACTGCTCGATGAGCGGAAACAGAATCGCTTCCTCCTTGTGCATATGCAGCTCCATCTCGGCGCGCAAGGCCGCGAACACTTCCGCCATGTGAGGAAGTACCTCGGGGTCGCGAGCGCCATGGACGGAAACCACTTTATCCAGGCGGTGGCCTAGCACAGGCAGGCCCAGTTTCAGGTACTCGTGGTGCGTTCCAACGATGTGCTTCACCAACTCATCGAGCGGTGCCGTCTGCCAGCCCCTACCGGCCACTTTGGCGACCTTGGCTTCTTCAATCTCCCGAATGATGGTCTGCGGCTTGACGCCTTTGGCGACGCAAGCCTCCTCAAATGGTTGCTTCCCGCCGCAGCAGTAGTCCAGGCCGTGTTGCTCGAGAATGCGAATCGCACTCAACGACGTGGCGGCCAGATCGGCCAAAGTCATGGTAGTCGTCATCGGATCTCCTTTTTCTGCCCTTCTGTTTGATCTTGGCGTCAAAGGCGGTTCTGGTCAATGACTCAGGTCACGCGGCACAAATGATTCCCGTTCCCGGGACGTCATACCGTCACCGGAGGCTTTGCATTGTAGATAAGTTCAGCGCCGCTAAACTTTCGCCTTTCTCAGCTTCGCGCGGGCACAGTCGTCGGGCCGGTAGGTGATGTCGTCGGTGGTAGCACTACTCGACCGTGAACGGTTTGAGGAAACTCATCGAACGGGCGGGCGGGCACCCAGCCCCGGCAGACTGAAATTACGAGGGAAAATTAGAGCGAAGGTTGGTCGAGACCGCGTAGAATGCGGCTGATTCAAACATCGACCCTTTGCCCTCGAAGCAAATTGCTTAGAATCTTGGCTGCGGTTGCCAGTGCTGAATAGTTACTTTGATGCGCCACTTAGTCATTATGGAGCGACCAACCGCCGATTCGCAGTAGCGCGGGTTAAGCTGCGAAGAGGTGAATCCCGCGGCACAGAGCCGCATACGAAAGGAGCTGGTCGCTTATGTCTAAAGTACATTTTGTGGGACTCGATGTCCATGCCGAACAATCGCCGTTGCCGTGGCGGAAATGGGTGGGGAAGTTCGCTCACTGGGCGTGATTCCGAACCGTTTGGAATCGGTGCGGAAACTGGTTCACAAGCTGGGACCAGGGGGGCATCCGCGGGCCTGCTACGAGGCGGGTCCGACCGGATATGTGCTGTATTGGCAGCTCACGCAGTTGGGAGTTGCCTGCGAGGTGATCGCGCCGAGCCTGGTTCCCACCAAAGCTGGGGACCGGGTGAAGACGGACCGCCGCGATGCCGAGAAACTGGCGCGCTGCCACCGCGCCGGGGAACTGACGCCTGTTTGGGTACCCGACGCGGCGCACGAGGCGTTACGCGATCTGGTGCGGGCGCGCGAAGCGGCGAAAAAGGATCAACTGAAGGCTCGCCACCGCCTGGGAAAGTTTCTGCTGCGATACGGGCGCCGGCCGGAGGGGATCAAAGCCTGGACCAAACAACATCGGGGGTGGATCAAGAGCCACGTGCATTTCGACCAACCCGCCCTGGAAGCCACCCTGGCCGATTACCTGGAGGAAGTGGACCACGTTATGGGAGCGGATTGTGAAGCTGGAGAAGGCAATTGACGAAGCCGTCCGCCAGGCACCGCCACAGATCCGGGCCGTGATCGAAGCCCTGCAGGCCCCGCGTGGGGTCGCGCAAACCACGGCGGCTACCATCGTGTCCGAACTCGGGTCCTTATCGCGCTTCCCAAGCCCTCGGAAACTGATGGGCTACAGCGGTATGGTGGCGCGCGAGTATACCAGCGGCAATCGTGTGCAACGCGGAGGCATCACGAAAACCGGCAACGGTCACCTCAGACGGGTGCTGGGGGAAGCGGCATGGGCATACCAACACCGTCCGAACGTGATTGGTTTCCTGGCACGCGGGCAAAAGAGTCTGGCGATTAGTGAGGAAGTCAAGAAGATTGCCTGGAAGGCGCAACAGCGGCTACACAAACGCTACCAAGCCAGGTCGGCGCGGGGCAAGAACAAGAACCAGATCGTGACGGCGATCGGGCGTGAACTACTGGGATTCATTTGGGCCATTGCCCTGGAAACTGAAAAACAGCAGAAGCTCGCTAACGCTGCTTAAGAGACAACTTAGAGGTCTTGCTGGACAGCAGAGCCGATGACAGCGCAGGGACCACGAAAAGGAGAACCCTCCTCTCGTTCTATGCGGTACGGGCTTTGGCCCAAACCCGCGCACTTAGTCCGAGGCAGCTCTCGACGGATCATGACCATGCGGTTCCGACCCGCGAATATCAGAGTGATCAATCGTCGCGTATGCTCTGGGCTGTCCTCGGCCCTGCTGTCCAAAAACAAAACACGCTCCAAGCCCACCAGCAGGAACGTGTTCCCGCTACGCCGCCCGTCGATTGGTCCGTGGGAGCCAGAACGGTGCTCGCAGTCAAGGGTTCGCTTCGCCGCGCCAGAAAGCGGCGCGCCCTTAACTAGAGCGCGCCGTTCCGGCCGGATAGTCGTTGCGGGCGGCTCCGGCGGAACACTTCGCGGCCCTGCACACGTCAAAAGACAAAAGGCCGGCTTTCCTCCTGCGGAGGAAAGCCGGCCTGAAAACAAAAAAAAACCCGTCAGACTCGGTAGGTGCTTGACAGGTCGCTCCATATTGGCGCGTGTCAATAGATTTGAGACATTCCCAAGTGGAATTTACTGAGTTTTGTTCTCTGGGGGTTTGTTGATCCAGACCTCCTTTGGGATGGCGAGTAGTTTGGGCGCCGAGCGCACGAAGCGCT
>JANYJN010000216.1 GCA_025358475.1 Candidatus Solibacter sp. | reverse complement strand
AGGGTGTACAATCGTGAATTCAAGGGGAAACTGCCCCAAATCGGATGTCGTCACACCCGATCAGGGACGGTTTGTCCCGGGACGGCAAAGTCCCTCCTTTACTTTCAACCCCTTGGGATGGTAGGCTAAGTTACTCATAATGCGTACAGTTGACTTGATCCAGCGCAAGCGCGGCGGCGACGAACTCTCCCCTGAAGAGATTGAGTTCCTGATAAACGGATACACCAACGGTGACATTCCCGATTACCAGATGTCGTCGTTCCTGATGGCCGTCTTCTTCAAAGGCATGACTGATCGCGAGGTCAGCCGCCTCACGGAGTGCATGCTGCATTCCGGCGACACCGTCGATCTCTCCGGCATCCCGGGCGTGAAGGTGGACAAACACTCCACGGGTGGCGTGGGCGATAAGACCAGCTTCATCGTGGCGCCGCTAGCGGCGGCCGCTGGAGTCGTGGTGCCGATGATGTCGGGCCGCGCGCTCGGCCACACCGGCGGCACGCTGGACAAACTGGAATCCATCCCCGGCTTCCGCACCGACCTGACCGCGGAGGAGTTCCAAAAGCAATTGGCCGAACTCGGGCTCTGCTTCATCGGACAGACCGAGCGGCTGGTGCCCGCCGACCGCAAGTTGTACGCGTTGCGCGACGTCACGGCCACTGTGGAATCCATCCCGCTCATCTCCTCTTCCATCATGTCGAAGAAGCTCGCCGAGGGCCTCGACGCGCTCGTGCTGGATGTCAAAGTGGGCAGCGGCGCCTTCATGAAGACGCAAGTGGAGGCTCGGCGGCTGGCGCAGTCCATGGTAGGCATTGGCCGCCGCATGGATAAGAAAGTGCAGGCCCTGATCACGGACATGAACCAGCCCTTGGGTTACGCCATCGGCAATGCGCTCGAAATCATGGAAGCGTCGCAGACCTTGCAGAATGCCGGGCCCGCCGACCTCACCAAGCTTTCTCTCGAACTGGCCGCCCGCATGATTTTCCTCGGCAAACAGGCACCCACGCTCGACGAAGCGCGTTTGCTCGCCGAAAAGCACCTGGTGGACGGTTCGGCCTACCGAAAGTTCAAACAGGTGGTGGCGGCGCAGGGCGGCAACCCGCAGGCGCTCGACAAGTTCGAACTGCTGCCCAACGCCACGGGGATGCGCGAAATCGTCACCCCGCGCGCCGGCTACGTGAGCAGCATCAACGCCCAGGATATCGGCGCCTCCAGCAACATGATCGGCGCCGGGCGCGATAAAAAGGAAGATGCTATCGACCCCGCGGTGGGCATCATCCTGGAAGTCAAGATGGGCGAAAAGGTGGATGCCGGCAGCGTGTTGTGCCGCCTGTATTACACCAACGAAGACCGCGTGGACGAAGCCGCCGAGATGGTGGAGGAAGCGTTCCACATCTCTTCGCAAAAGCCCGACGAGCGGGAACTTATCCTGGAAGTTGTCGGGTAGTGGGCCGGTTCACGGGTTTCCTCGGCCTCGCCGTAATCCTGGGAGTCGCGTGGTTGTTCTCCACACATAAAAAGGAAATTAAGCTCCGCCTGATTCTGTGGGGCATGGGGCTGCAATTCGCCTTCGCGGTGTTGGTGCTCAAGACGGATTTCGGCCTGATCTTTAAGCGGATCGGCGATGGCGTGAACGCCATGCTGGAGTTTGCCGAGGTGGGCAGCCAGTTTCTGTTCGGACCGCTGGGCACGAAGGGCGGTCCGTTCGGCGTCATCTTTGCCTTCCAGGTGCTGCCCATCGTCATCTTCATCGCCTCCTTTTTCTCCATCCTGTACTACCTCGGCGTGATGCAGTTCATCGTTAAAGCCATGGCCATCGGGATGCAAAAGATCATGGGGGTGAGCGGCGCCGAATCGCTCAACGTGGCGGCCAGCATCTTCATGGGCCAGACCGAAGCGCCGCTGACCATCAAGCCGTTTCTCGCCGGGCTCACGGAATCCGAGCTGTTCACCATCATGGTTGCGGGAATGGCACACGTCTCGGGCGCGGTGATGGCGGCCTACGTCAAAATCGCCGGCGTTTCCATCATTCACCTGCTCACGGCCGTCATCATGACGGCTCCGGCCACCATCATGTTGGCCAAGATCTTCATTCCGGAAACCGGCAAGCCGGTCACCGCCGGCCGCGTGGATATCAAAGTGGAGAAGACCGCGGTCAACGTGATCGATGCCGCGGCGCAGGGCGCGGGCGACGGCCTGCAACTGGCGCTGAATATCGGCGGCATGCTGATCGCGTTTCTGGCGCTCATCGCCATGTGCAACGGCATCCTGGGCTGGCTCCATACACTGCCTCTGCTGGGTTGGCTGCCGGCATCGCTGGAACGGGTTTTCGGTATCCTCTTCGCGCCGGTCGCGTTCATCCTGGGCGTGCCGTGGAAGGATTGCGGCGTGATCGGCGATCTGCTGGGCACCCGCCTGGTGCTCAATGAATTCGTGGCGTTTCTCAAACTCGGCCCGATGAAATCGCAATTGGATCCGAAATCCTTCACCATCGCAACTTATGCGCTGTGCGGGTTTGCGAACTTCAGTTCCATCGCTATTCAGATCGGCGGCATCGGCGCGCTCGCGCCCACCCGCAAGAGCGACCTGGCGCGGCTCGGCCTGCGCGCCGTGGCCGCCGGAACCATGGCCAACTTCATGTCGGCCTGCATCGCTGGAATGTTACTGTGACGGAAGAAGCCAAACGATTCATCCAGGGCCACACGGACGTGCGGCCCGCCATCGGCCTGGTGCTAGGCAGCGGACTGGGCGCGTTCGCTGACGAACTGACCGCGCGTACGGACATTCCGTATGCGGAGATTCCCGGCTGGCCGCACTCCACCGCCGTGGGCCACGCCGGCAAACTGATCATCGGCAAACTCGGTGAGCTCGACGTGGCCGTGATGGCCGGGCGGGCGCACCTCTACGAAGGGTACGGCATGCAGCAGGTGACCTATGGGGTCCGCGTGCTGCACGGGATCGGCGCGCGCTCCATGGTGTTCACCAACGCGGCGGGCGGCATCAATCTAACCCTGGAACGTGGCGGGCTGGTGCTCATCTCCGACCACATCAACCTGCAAGGCGGGAACCCGTTGGTGGGCCCCAATGACGAGTCGCTGGGCCCCCGCTTCCCCGATATGTCCGAGGCCTACTCCCGGGTGTATCGCGACACCGCCAAGCGGGTGGCCGTCGAACTCTGCATTCCCCTCTCGGAAGGCGTGTACGCGGCCATGCTCGGTCCCAGCTACGAGACGCCCGCGGAAATTCGCTACCTGCGCGCCATCGGCGCCGACGTGGTCGGGATGTCCACCGTGCCCGAGGTGATCGTGGCCAACCACATGGGGATGAAGGTGCTCGGCATCTCCTGCGTGACCAACATGGCGGCGGGAATTCTGCCGCAGAGGATCCATCACGAGGAAGTGCTGGAGACGGGCGCCATGGTGCGCGATACGCTGGTCAAGTTCTTGAAGGCGTTATTGCCCAGGTTGGAGGCCTAAATGTGCCCCGCGAAATCCCATGAAAAACCCGAGCACTGTCGCTAGAACGGCTGCCTTGGTGGGGCGGACCCCCCGGTCCGCGGCCGACGCCCCCGTCGGCCTGCTGGCACCCTGCAAGATGCTGATATCGTTGCCCTGCCCTACACCCCCCTTGGAGGCAACGCATGCCTGACCCGCTAATCGAAGCCGCCCTGGCCGCCCGCCTGAATGCCTTCGCGCCATTCTCCAAGTTCCTGGTAGGCGCCGCAATCGAAGACCGCGACGGCCGGATTCATACCGGCTGCAACGTGGAGAATGCCACCTACGGCCTCACCCTTTGCGCCGAACGCGTGGCCGTGTTCAAGGCCATCTCCGAAGGCGTCCGCAACTTCCGCCGCGTGGCCGTGGCCGCCGATACCGATAATCTCACGCCGCCCTGCGGCGCCTGCCGGCAGATTCTCTGGGAGTTTTGCGGCGACGTGGAACTGGTGCTGGTCAACCTGCACGGCAAAACCGAAACCTATCGCTTGAAAGATCTTTTCCCGAAACCCTTCGATGCCTCGTATCTTTAGCTTTTTCCTTTTCGTCCTCGCGCTGGCCGCCGAGCCGGCCGACTTTATCTGGAGCGCGCGCTACGTCATCACGATGGACGCCCAGCGCCACGTCATCCCCAATGGCGCCGTGGCCATCACGGGCGATCGCATTCTCGCCGTCGGTACGAGGGCCCAGATCGACGCGCGCTTCCAGGCCAAACAGCGCCTCGACCGCCCCGACGCCATCCTCGCGCCCGGCTTGATCAATACCCACACGCACGCCGCCATGAGCCTCTTCCGCGGCATCGCCGACGATCTGAAGTTGCAGGACTGGCTCACGAAATTCATCTTCCCCGCCGAGGCCAAGAACGTCACGGCCGATTTCGTGCGCTGGGGCACCCGCCTCGCCTGTCTCGAAATGCTGCTCGGTGGCACCACCACCTTCACCGACATGTACTACTTCGAAGAAGTGGTGGCGGAAGCCGCCAAGGAAGCCGGCATGCGCGGCGTGCTCGGCGAGACCATCATCGGCTTCCCGGTGGCCGACAACAAGACGCCCGCCGAGGCGCTGGCCTATACCGAACGCTACCTGAAGCGCTTTCGGAACGACCCGCTGATCACCGCCGCGGTGGCGCCGCACGCACTGTATACCAATTCCGACGAGACCCTGAAGGCCGCCCGAGCGCTGGCCAACAAATACCGCGCGCCGCTGCTCATCCACCTCTCCGAAACCAAAAAGGAAAACGACGACGAACTGGCCAAGCGGCACACCACCCCCACCAAGACGCTGGATAACCTCGGGATGTGGAACGGCCGCTCGGTAGCGGCGCACGCCGTGTGGGTGGACGAGGCCGATATGGCGATTCTGAAATCGCGCGGCGTGGGCGTTGCCCATTGCCCTTCCAGCAACATGAAGCTCGCCAGTGGTGTGGCGCCGGTGACGCGTATGCTGGCGCTCGACCTGCCCATCGGACTCGGTCCCGACGGCCCCGCGGGCAGCAACAACGATTTCAACATGTTCGAGGAAATGGACCTCGCGGCCAAACTGCAAAAGGTCATCACCATGAACCCGCAGGCGCTGCCGGCGTCGGCGGCGCTTGAGATGGCTACCATCCGCGGCGCGCGCGCTCTCGGCATGGAGAAAGAAATCGGGTCGCTCGAAACCGGCAAGCGCGCCGACCTGATCACGGTCCGCATCGACCGGGCCCACGCCCAGCCGCTCTACGACGCCGTCTCGCAGATGGTGTACGCGCTCAAGGGGTCGGACGTGCGCGATGTCATGGTGAACGGCAAGCTGGTAGTGCGCGACGCCAGAGTCCTGACGCTCGATGAGAAGCAGGTGCTGGCCAAAGCCGCGGAGTACGGCGCCAAGGTCAGCGCTTCGCTGAAATAGAATCCGCCGCCTCCTCCCGCGTGCCGCCGCCTCCCGCAGGCCGCCGCCTCCCGCGTGGGACGCCGCCTCCCGCGCGCCGCCGCCTCCCGCGTGCCGCCGTCTCAAGCGGGCCGCCGCCTCCCGCGTGCCGCCGCCTCCCGCGCGCCGC
>JANYJN010000215.1 GCA_025358475.1 Candidatus Solibacter sp. | reverse complement strand
TACGCGAAATTGCGGCGGGACACGACGCCGCTGGGCAAAGCGCGGCTCCGCTATTTCTGGCTCAACAAGGGGCCGTGGAGCGATCTCGACGACCACGCCGCGTTCGTCCCCGGCGTGCCCGCGCGCAAACCGCCGGGCGCTAATTTCTATCCGCCCGACATGACCCGCGAGGAGTTCGAAACTTGGGTCAAAGCACTGCCGGTCCCAGAGCGCGAACAGGCCATGGGATTTTTCACCGTCGTCCGGCGCGATGCCCATAAGCAATTGAGCCTGGTCCCTTATAGCAAAGAGTACGCGGCCGATCTGGGGAAGGCGGCGGGCCTCCTGCGGGAAGCCTCCGCGCTCACCGGCAACGCGTCGCTGAAGAAGTTCCTGACGCTGCGCGCCGATGCTTTCCTCTCTAACGACTACTACGCGAGCGACGTCGCCTGGATGGACCTGGATGCGCCGCTCGACATCACCATCGGCCCCTACGAGACCTACAACGACGAGTTATTCGGCTACAAGGCCGGGTTCGAAGCCTATATCACCATCCGCGACGAAGCCGAGACCAACAAACTCAAAACCGTGGCGGCGCACCTGCAGGAAGTAGAGAACCACCTGCCGCTGGACCAGCGGTACCGCAATCCGAAACTGGGCGCTTCAGCGCCCATACGCGTAGTGAATGAAGTCTACGCTGCAGGCGATGGCGCGCACGGCGTGCGCACGGCGGCCTTCAATCTGCCCAACGACGAGCGGGTGATTTCCCAGAAGGGCAGCGCGCGCATCATGCTGAAGAACGTTCAGGAAGCCAAGTTCGCCAGCACCCTGATTCCCATCGCCGCGCGCGTCCTGGCGCCGGACGCCAGAGAAGATCTCAGCTTCAATTACTTCTTCACCCATATTCTGGCGCACGAACTCAGCCACGGCATCGGCCCGCACCAGATCCAGGTGGCGGGACGTGCCACCACGCCGCGGCAGGAGTTGAAGGAACTCTATAGCGCCATCGAAGAGGCCAAGGCCGATGTCACCGGTCTCTTCATGCTGGAATACCTCTACGACCACAAGCTGATGGACGGCCCCGCGTACGAGCGGCCGCTGTACACCACGTATCTGGCGTCGGCTTTCCGCTCCGTGCGGTTCGGCGTCACCGAAGCTCACGGCAAAGGCATGGCGATGCAGTTCAATTATCTGCTGGATAAGGGCGCGTTCACCGTCAACACCGGCGGCACGTTCGCCGTGGATGTGCCGAAGATGAAGTCCGCAGTGCAAGCCCTGACGCACGATCTGCTCACCATCGAAGCGGAGGGGAATTACGCCGCCGCGAAGCAGTTGCTGGACACGCTCGCGGTGATCCGCCCCGCGATGCAGCGCGCGCTGGATGGCCTGAAAGACCTGCCTACCGATATCGACCCGGTTAACGAGAGCCGGGAGTAAATCCCGATCTCTGGAGTTTCCGCACATTCCGGCGGGAGAGATCCGCTCAATCCGGGAAGGCAGCCGGGGGAAGCGGTAGCAGCCTCCGGTTGGCGGCTGGCTAGAGTTATCCTCCCGCCGCAATTTGCCAACGCCACACCGCAACGCCGTCTTCCATTTCTTCACACACAAATCGCATTCCGATCTTTCCCAGAATCCGAGTGGAGGCGTTGTGTTCGGGCGCCGTGTGAGCCGTTACCAGTCTCACGTCGGGGAGCAGGCGGGCCCGATCCAGGACAAATCGCGCCATCGCCGTTCCGATGCCGCGCCCCTCGAAGCCCGGGAACGTAAAGTAGGCAATTTCCACCGTACCTTCCACCGGCGGCCCCTTGAGACTGCAAATGCCGGCCAATTGCTGCGATTCGCCCTCGATCACAAGATGGCCGAACCAATCCGGCGAAGTCTCCAGGGGAAAGCTTTTCATGAACGCGAGGCTATGTTGCGCCACGGCCTGGGCGGCCTGGTGTAGATGTACTCCGTGCTGCGCGGCAAAGTCCGCCGGCTCCGACGCCAGCAAGCGGAGCACCCTGCGCGTCGCCGGCATGAATTCCAATATCCCCATCGACTCCCCACTTTAGCGAAGTCGGATCTCGAGGGGAACCGGTCGGGGACGCGCGCGGCTCCGGTCAGCGCCGCGATGCGGCAATCGGAGCCACCACGGTGAGAAGCCGTGAAATAATCCTAGGATCGCAGGGTTGACAGACGAAAGCGTCTGTCCCACGGTGGTGCGCAATGGTTTGCGCTCTTGTGGGGCAGGCGCTTTCGCCTGCCAATGCCGCACATGGGCGAATATTTCACAGCCTCTGGCGGGAGCGGTTTGCGCGAATACCAGCCGGTTGGCTGCTAGAACACGATTCGTCCCGTCAACTGCACCGAACGCGACTTGTTGGACTGCGCCGTGATCAGACCGAAGGCCGAATTGGTGGGCGCCAGTTGCGGGAACGCGAACGACGGGTGGTTGAACAGGTTGAAAGTCTCGAAGC
>JANYJN010000175.1 GCA_025358475.1 Candidatus Solibacter sp. | reverse complement strand
GAACTGCTCTAATGTGTGCTCGCCTGATGGGCCGTCAACGGTGTCCAACACGACGACCGTGGCGGGCTTCACAAAAACGATGCGGCGGCGATGGGTAAAGCCGGCATAGACGCAGGTTGCGTCCAGGCAATCCCGGTCCGGCCCCGAGGTCCACTGGCGCACGGCGACAGAGGGCTTGTGGTCCCATCGGAAGGGACCGCCGGGAACGGCCTGGTCCCGGCCATCGATGCGCACGGTGTTGTGCGAGGCCGATCCCCGGAACCGGTCGCGTTCGACCGGGTCGGCCACATACGTAAAGGTACCGGGGTCGATCAGAATCTCGCGACCGCGGGCGCGCATCGTCAGGCTGAGCACGTCGGAGTGACTGTGGCCCCCGGAGCCTTCGCCGAAGGGCCCGGCTTTGATGACCAGGTGAACATCGTCCGCGGCCATGACCGCGACGCCGCTATCGGGAAAAAACCGCGAGACGCGCGGCGCCAGCGCTGGCGGCGCGGTGCGGGGCCTCAACACCTCCGGTCCCAACCACCACGCCGCCTGCTCGCAGAGCGGGTCGAACCCGCGGGCCCATTCGGGGCGGTCAAACAGCACGGAGCAGGTGGCCATCGTGGCGCGGCCAAACCCGGCGCGCTCGCCATAGGGGTGGAACAGGCGGCCTCCATCATCGTCCCCGATGAGGGGTAGCATACCGGAATCGCCGAGTAGAGCATCGAGGTACTCGGCCATCGAAACCAGGCGGGCGTCGTACGTCACAGGCGGTTTCGCCAGTAACCGGTACAGTAGAAAAAAATCGAGCGCGTAGACGTGATAGTAAGCGGACTGCTCGAAGTGGCTGCCATCGCCGCGCACCTGGCGCTCCATCTGCTGTTCCACGATGCGGCCGCCGGTCTCCGCCCAGCGCGCCGCGTGCGGAAATGCCGGGAACAGCACACCGAGCGCGTGCAGCGCCACCGCCTCGCCCAGCAGGTGCGTGTTGGGCGAAAAGTACACCGAAAGGTTCCGCTCCAGATAACGGCCATGACGCTCCAGCGCCGTCAGAAAGCGCTCGCGCAGCGCTTCGGGCATTTCGCTGCCCGCCATGTGCCAGAGCCAGGCCCAGGAAAGCGCGCGGAAGGCCACCTCCAGCGCGCTCGCCCAATTGATGCCGCGCAGGAACGGGTTGGCATCCAACCAGCTCTCCACCTGGCGGAAAATTTCGTCGAGATACTCGCGGCGGCCGGACAGGAGAAACGCCTGTGCCAGGAGCGTGAAGTGTTGGTGACGGTTCAACTCCCAGATCGCTTTGTGATCGCCGGCTCGCGAGAAATCGAGATAGGGCGAGCGCCGGAAGTACGGCGTGCCGGTGGACATCCCATGCAAGTAGTCGCGCCGCCAATCGATCGCACTTCCGGTGTCCACCGTGATTCCAAGAATCGGGAAACGGTGCCGCAGGATCTGGCCGGCGATGCGCTCCACCTCGGCGGCGTATGGCGTTTCGCGGAGGGCGGCGGCGACAACTCCTGCGTCCGGCAGCAACCCAGGCAGTAAGCCAGACCGTGCCTGGTGTGCCCCCGCACCTCCGGATGGAAACAGAAACATCGCCAGGTTGCCCAGTTCCTGGCGCAGGCGAAAGTAGATTTCTGACGGACTACGCACGGCGGTACACGAGGCGCGGAACCGCCGCGACGCCACTCGGGACAGAGGTCTCAGGCATTGCTCCCTCAATCGTACACCGCGCCGCCGCCCCGGTCACGTCTCCGGGATTTCGCGTATTCTTATAGGGCGCATACATTGCGTACGCCCTGCACGGAGACGATAGAACATGGAACTCTACACTTGGGACGAGATGGAGAAAGAGGTCTTGAGCGACACCATCGCGCGTAAGATCGTTTCGGGCGACAAGGCCATGGTGGCGCAGGTCTTCCTCGCCAAGGGCGCGATCGTGCCTGAACACCACCACGAGAGCGAGCAGATCACCTACATCCTCGAGGGCGCGCTCCAGTTCGAGATCGGCGGCCGCGAGATCGTGGTCGGCAAGGGGCAGGTGCTGCGCATTCCCTCCAATGTGCCGCACCGCGCCGTGGCGCTGGAAGACACGCTCGATCTCGACATCTTCAGCCCCATCCGCCAGGATTGGCTCAAGAAGGACGACGCTTACCTGCGCGGGTGATCCCACGGATTTCGCGGACTGGCGGACCGGATGGCCGTCCGAGGTGGCAAAAGTTGCTGATGCCGCCCGCGGCGTCTCAACGAATGATGAAAATGCGGCTGCCCATCGGAACATCGCTCCCTAAACTAATCTAAGAACCTGTGAAAAATTGGTTGGCAGGCGAATGCGCCACGCAGGAGTGCCTGCCCCACAAGAGCGCAAACCTTGCGCACCAACGTGGGACAGACGCTTCCGTCTGTCAACCCAGGAATCCCAGCGATTGTTTCACGGCTTCTAACGGTGGCGGCTCCGCTTGACTCAACGGCAACTCCAATCGGAGCCGGTGCCCCTCTGGGCCCGGAGCGGTTGCCAGCGTAGCCTCTATTTTCGAGGAAGTCTCTGCCTGGCGCATCCGGGCGCAGTCTCGGTGTTCCCTAGGCTAGCGCCGCTGCCGAACAAGGCCGCCGTTCGCCGCCCAATCAGGCCCCGCGCAGGCGCGCCGCGGCCGACTCCGCCGTAATATCGCGCTGCGGGGTCGCCAGCATTTCGTAACCCACCAGGAACTTGCGCACCGTTGCCGAACGCAGTAACGGCGGGTAGAAGTGCAA
>JANYJN010000107.1 GCA_025358475.1 Candidatus Solibacter sp. | reverse complement strand
AGCGACATGAGCAGCTCCAAACGGCGCCGCAGATAGCGGCTCGGCATCTGGCGCGGGCCCGTCTCCACGTCGATATCGCAGCACGTGCCATGCAGGTAAAGCGTCAGCGTATCTTCGAAGGCCTGGCGCGCGTACTCGCGGAACAGCTTGGTCTCCTTGCGGACGTTCGTCTGCCGGCGGAGCAGCGCCTGCTTGAGATGCCAGCTTTTCTCGTCCACTTCGCCGTGGATCTCCGCCCCCAGTTCCTCGCGGATCGTGCGGTGGAACCGCTCCAGCATCTCTTGCGGCAAACGAGAGGTGACCAGCCCGGAAAGCGCGTTATAGAACTGGTAGTGGTAGTCGGCCACTTCGATGTCTTTGATGCCCAGCGCCATCACGGTCAGGCCTTCCAGCGCGACCCGCGAGCACGGAATGTGGCGGCTCTCGCTGGGACGCTCGCTGGTGACGCTGTCACCGCCCTTGCCGTTGCCCTTTTCGATATAGGGCGCCAGGATGATTCCTATGCGCGGCAGCCCCGCGATGATGGCGGGCGAGACGGCCGCAATCGGATCGTTCAAATACTGCTTCAAGTCCTCTTCGGCGATGGGTACCGGCGAAAAATAACAGAACTTGGCAGTGACTGGAATCATCTCCCCGCGCACGCGCAGGGCGAGATCTTCCACAGTTGATTTAGACCATTCTGTGACGATGGACATCCGGTGGTTCGATTGTAGCAAGCCGCAACCGCAACTATCTGTCAATCCCTTGGCGGGACAGGCTTCAGCCTGTCAATCCCAGCCAAGCTCGGCGCTTTTCGTCCCCGCCGAGCATATCCCCCACTTCGGTGTGAGGAATGCGGGCTAAACTTGTGGAGAATGCGGAAAATCCTGGTATCGGCCGGCGAGGCTTCGGGCGACTTGTACGCCTCGCTCGTGGTGGAGGAACTCGGGCGCATTCTGCCGGGAACGGAATTCTTCGGCTGCACCGGCCCCCGCCTGCGCGCCGCCGGTGTGCGCACCGTGGTGGACGCCGCCAGTCTGGCAGTCGTAGGCTTGGTGGAAGTGGTCTCCCACATTCCCCGCATCTACGGCGAATACCGCAAATTACTGGCCGAAGCGCGCCAACAGAAGCCCGACCTGGCCATCTTGACCGATTCGCCGGATTTTCACCTCCGCGTCGCCCGCAAGCTCCACCAGCAGGGCGTTCCGGTGGTCTATCTGGTGGCCCCCCAAGCCTGGGCCTGGCGCCAGGGCCGCGTTCGCCAAATGCGCCGCACGCTCCACCGCCTGCTCTGCATCTTCCCCTTTGAAGAAGAGTTTTTCACCCGTCACGGCGTCCCCACCACCTACATTGGCCACCCGCTCGCCGGACTGGTACGTCCCGCGCTTGGCCGCGATGAGTTTTTTCGGAAACACAGGCTGGCCGCGGAGCGTCCCTTAGTTACAGTGCTGCCCGGAAGCCGCCGTGGAGAAGCAGCGCGCCATTTGCCGGCGCTGATCGACGCCGTGCGGCGGATCTACCGGGAGCGTGCCGTCAACGTGCTTTTGCCGGCTTCGGTTACCACCGGGGCCGCGTTTTTTTCCGCGCGCCTGGCGGGCTCGCCGATTCAGGTTATTGAAGGGGAAAGCTGGGACGCCATGGCGCATGCCGATCTCGCGCTCGCCGCAAGTGGAACGGTCACCGTCGAAGCCGCGCTCCTGGGTACTCCCATGGTAACGTTCTACCAGGTGACCGCCGCCAGTTGGCTGGCCGGCAAGTTCCTGGTGGACGTCCCGTTCTATTCCATGGTCAACCTGATCGCCGGACGCGCCGTGGTGCCTGAATTGATGCAGCGTCAGATGACCGGCGCGAACCTGGCGCGCGAGGCGCTGCACCTGCTCGCCGATCAGCCTGCCCGCGACCGGATGAAGGATGGGCTGGCCGAAGTGCGCTTGAAGTTGGCCGGGGGATCGGCGGCGCCCCAACGCGCCGCCCTGGCGATCAAGGATCTTCTGGAAGGAAAAGTCACTCATGTTTCGTAACCATACGCTCCCCCTCGTTCTCACTTTGGCGCTCGGCGCCTCAGCCGCCTGGCCGCAGGATCGCCGCCCCCGCATCGACGTGGAGCAGTACACCATTGACGCAGAGGTCTCCCCCGCGGCGCAATCTCTCACCGCCAAAGCGAGTGTGCGTTTCTTGCCGCTGGACGACAACATTACCTCCCCTATCTTCGAACTGAATAACGCGCTCACCGTGTCGCGCGTGGTGGATGACAAGGGCAAGCAGATTCCCGCCTCCCGCAACCAGCAGGACTTCAGCGTGCGCCTCACCTTCGATCAGCCCCTGGTGAAGGGCCAGGCCGTCACCATCACCTTCTACTACGAGGGCAAACTCTCCGGGCAGGAGGATTCGCCGGTCTACGGCATCAAGTTCGCCGCCATCCATCCCGACTTTGCCTTCCTGACGTACCCGGCGCGCTGGTTCCCCGTGAGCGGTTACACCACCGACCGTTTCTCCGCCGATCTCAGCGTCACCGTGCCGCCGGGTTATACCGTGCTGGGCTCTGGCAACGACAGCAAGGAAACCGCCGGCGATAAGACCCGCTACCACCTCAAGTTCGAGCGTCCCTCGTTTCCCGGCAGCATCGCCATCGTGAAGGGCCCCCCGGCCCGCGTCGCCACCGAAGGCGTCACCACCTCCCTCTATTTCCGCGGCCCCGAAACGGACATGGCGCAGCTCTACGGCGAGCAGATCGGCAAGACCATGTCGTATTTCACCGGCGTGTTCGGCCTTCCCCCCTACGCCAATCTGACGGTGGTGGAAACCGAGGAAGGCGCACCCAATGGTTTTGCGGCGCCGGGCATGATCTTCCTGGCTCCGCGCGGCATTGGCAAGCAGGCCAATGCCAAACTCCTGGCCAATCAGGTGTCGCGGCAATGGTTTGAAGAGCTGGTCTCCCCCGCCACGCGAAATCATCTGTGGCTCACCAACGGGCTGGCCGCTTACGCCGAGCTGCTGTGGAGCGAGCACGAAAAAGGTCCCGCCGCCATGGAGGCCCAGTTACGCGACGTCATGGTGGAATCGCTGACGGTGGATACCGTGCCCATCATGCAGGCCTCGCGGCTGGAAGATTACTCGCCCGAATTGTGGGCGCTCACCGGCGGCAAGGGCGCTACCGTCGCCGGCATGCTGCGCTACGTAATCGGCGACGACAATTTCTTCAAAACGCTCAAGGCCTACACCCAGCAGTATGCCTGGAAAAGCGCCAATACCGACGATTTTCGCAAGGTCGCCGAGACCGCCTCCGGCCAGGAGCTGGGCTATTTCTTCCTCCAGTGGATTGAATCCAGCGGTGCCCCCGAGTTCAAACTGGAATACACCATTTTGCGCACTGCCAAAGGCTTTCGCGTGATGGGGAAAATCGCCCAGGACCTGGACACCTTCCGCATGCCGGTGGACCTCAAAATCCAAACCGAAGGCAACCCCGAAGAGAAGCGCGTGGAAGTAGTCGGTACCTCCTCGGAGTTCTCCGTGGATACCTTCGGCAAGCCTAAGAGCGTGGTCATAGATCCCAACAACCGCGTACTACGCTACAGCAATCAGGTGCGCGTCGCGGTCGCCATCCGGCGCGGCGAGCAGTATGCCGAGTTGAGCGAATTCGGCGAAGCCATTAAGCAGTACCAGAAGGCACTCGAAACCAACCGCACCAGTTCGCTGGCCCATTACCGGGTGGCCGAAGTGCATTTCCTGCAAAACAACTATCAGCAGGCCGCCAATTCGTTCCGCGAGGCGCTGGCCGGCGATCTGGACCCCAAATGGACCGAGGTCTGGAGCCGCATCAACCTGGGCAAGATCTTCGATATCACCGGGCAGAGGGAGCGCGCCGTCAACGAATACAACCTGGCGATCCGCACCAAAGATGACACCCAGGGCGCCCAGGAAGAAGCTGGAAAATATCTGAAGACGGCGTATGAGCGCAAGAAACGCGTGGAACAATAGGTAGGACAGGCCTCCTGGCCTGTCGCTCCGCGTTCTCCGCGAAAATTGCGTGAGACGATCTATACTACGGGTGGATCGAACACTAGAATGCCAACCGTTGTCGATATTGGGACGCTGATCGAGACATCACCGGACATCCGAAAGGGCCGTCCTTGCATCGCAGGTACGGGTGTCACAGTTCGGCGTATTGCCGGGTGGCACAATTTGGGACTGACTCCCGAAGAGATCGCCGCCAAGATCGAGCACCTGACGCTCGCGCAGATTCATGCGGCTCTGGCCTACTATCACGCCAATCGAGACGAGATTGACAGCGACATCGCGGCCGAAGAAGCGGCGGCAGAAGCTATCTTCCCGCAGCCGGCGAAACTGATGTGAATCGCCTTCGTTTGTGCGTCGACGAGGACGCTATGGACGGGGACTTCGTTCGCGGCCTGCGATCCCGTGGACTTGATGTGATCACCGCCGCCGATGCCGGCATGATCCGCCGAATGGACGAAGAGCACCTCAGTTTCGCTTCGACGCAAGGCCGGGCTCTCTATTCGTTCAATGTTGGGGATTTCCATCAGATCCATACGGAATGGACCTCCACCGGCCGGGGCCACGCGGGTATCATTCTGGCCCAGCAAAAACGCTACTCGGCGGGGGAGCAGATTCGCAGATTGGTCCATTTGATTGGCTCACTGTCAGGCTAAGCCATGAAGAACCGGGAAGAGTTTCTCGGCCGCTGGTAAGAATACCCGGAGCACGATGCCGCGCTCCGCAGGTCTTGAGGTGCAATCCGCTACCCGTAAAACCTTCTAGTACCTGGCTCCAGATGCCCCGCGCGCCCGCCCTTAAGTAAACCGTATCGTCGCTCAGAACCTCTCCTGCAAATCCTCGAATTTTTCCAGCACCAGCAGGCGCCCCTTCCCTGGCCGCAGGTCCTGCTTCTCCAATATCCACGTATGTTCGTGCGGCACGAACACGGCGTTCAAGCCCGCCTCCAGCGCCGGATTCACGTCCGATTTCGGACTGTTGCCGATCATCCACGTGACCGCTGCGTCCATCCCCCGCTCCGCCACCAGCCGCCGGTACGCCGCCGCATCTTTCTCTTTCACAATCGCCGTGTGCTGAAAGAACCCGCCCAGGCCGGAACGGTCGATCTTGAGCTTCTGTTCGTCCACGTGGCCCTTGGTGAATAGCGTGAGATCGTGCCGTCCCGCCAGGTAGCCGAGCGTCTCCGCAACCCCCGGAATCACTTCCATGGGGCATTCCAGAATGCGCTTGGCGAAGCCCATCACCGTCCCCAAATCGTCCTCGCGTATTTCGCGTTCCACCAGGTGCTCGTAGCATTGCCGCAGATTGCGCCCGAAGTTCAGCGAGCCGTACCCGTGGATCCGGGCGTTGACCCGTTCCATCTCGTCCAGAATGTCGCGCACCTCCTGCGGCCCTAGCGACGAATGCGCCAGGAACGCTACAAACTCCTCGAACGCGCGCTCGAAGTAGATATTGTTTTCCCAGAGCGTGTCGTCGGCATCGATGATCAGGTTTTGGCGATTCATAGTTTCGGCCGCGGGGCCAGATGGAAGGGTATCTCGAAGATGGCATCCACGTCCACCGCCACGCCGTCGCGCATCGCGGGCCTGAACTCCCATTTCGCCAAAGCCTCCTGCGCGCTGCGGTCCAGGCGTTCGTCCAATTGCCGCAGTAACGCGATCCCGCCGACATGCCCGTCTTTCCCGATCACGCCGAACAGCCGCACCGTGCCCTCCACGCGCTCCGCTACCGCCGCCGCGACGTACTTGGGATCCACTTTCCGCACCACCTCCGGCGGCCGCATCTCCCGTGGCGCCGCGCCGGGGAGGGCCACGCGCTCCGCGAACCATACCAGCCAGCTTCCAGAAAAGCTGGTCACATTGGGCATCTGGATCGCCACCGTGTATACCACCCGCCCGGCAAACCGTGGATCGGGCACCGCCGCGCGCGACCTGCCCGGTAACACGGTGACTTTCGGCGCCGCCCCCTTGGAGACCCGCGCCGCCGCCAGCAGATTCTCCCGCGAAGTCGGCGAGAATGTCGCCAACAGCGTGGGCCGCGGATCCTTGGCGCCGCTACTCACCACCAGGCCCGGGACGTTCACCAGGGCGCTGCCCCTGGCCCCCGTGCCCCCTTCCGCCCGTGCCTGGGGACCAGCCGAGAAACCCGCCGCGCGCGAAGCCGGCGGCGCCGGAACTTCCCTGGTTCTTGCCGGGTTCAGCCCCACAATCGCCAGCGACGCCCCGCCCATCGCCCCTGGCACGGGCAGCACGGCGGAGATAGGCGGCGCCGCGGGAAGCGGCCCAATAAGAGCCGCGGCCGGGGTTCCCACCTGGGGTCCGGAGCGTTTCTTGTCCACCGCACTCACGCTCGGCGCCTCCGGCAACCCCACCGCTGTCGCCGCCCGCGGTTTCGCCGGCGGCGCGGTAAATGCCCGCGCTGGCGGTCTGGGCCCCGCGCCGCGAAACGGCAGTGCGCTCGGCACCACCACCATCTCTGCCTGCGGACCTTCCGGCAGCGGCAGCATCGCCTGTCTCTGCATGCGGGTATTGGGCGGAGCCGCGAAGGCGCGGCGCGGTCCGTTCGGCGTCACCGCCGGCAGCGGCAGCGCCGCCTTCAGCTCCGCCGCCGCCACGTTCGGCGCATCCGGCAACTCAATCGGAGCCGCCACCGTTAGGGCGCGTTGTTTAGGCGCCCCGAACGGCCGCACCACTTTCGGCGTCACCGCCACTACATTGGGCAGCGGCACCTCTTTGGGTGCGGCTATTTCCGGCTCCGGCGCCCAGATCAGCGGGGCGGGCCGTGCATCGTCGCTGGCGCCGGCCACCATCGTTTGCGGCGCCTTCACGCGTGCACGCGCCGGCCGCGCGTCGGCCTGCGTACCCGCCGGCGCAATCTCCGGCAGCTTCTCCCGCAAGTTGTACCAGACGATTCTTTTCTCGTACGGCCGGATTTCCCGGTCGTAAATTGTTTGCGCTCGCTCCGGAGGCCGGCCCGCCCCTCCCAGAATCACCCACGCCAGCACGCACCCATGCACACAACCCGACACCGCGAACGAAAGCCAACTGCGTACCCGGCCTGTCGTGCCCCGGTGAGTGCCGCGGTAAACCACCCTCATGCGTTACATCCCCGAGGGTTTGGGGCCATGCCCATTTCTTGGCGCCAGTTCCTTCATGTGCTCGATGGAGCGCTGCCGCGGCAGATAATCGGCCAGGTATTGGTTGAACTGGCGCAGCCGCCCGCTCTCGGAACGTTCCCGCAGCATCACGCTCAGGAACTCCAGGTCCGGCACCGCCTGAGCCACTTGAAAGCTCACCTGCTGGTCCTGGAAGTCCGGGTCGCTGTGGCCCCGTGCGCTCCCCAGCCGCGTCAGTGCCCGGTAATTGGAAATCGCCAGGTCGCGAAGTTCCGCCGGCACCGGCGCCAGATCATCGTCATCGAAGAATTCCACTTCGCCCCGCAGGTACTCCTTATCTTCGTTCAGGCTCACGATCTCAAAGCGGCGCTGCCCGCGCGTCAGAATGTCCATCCGCCCGTCCGGATACATCTCCAGCAATTTGTCCACCCTCACCGTACAGCCGGTGTTCAGAATCCCGTCCTCTTTGGCCAGCACGATCCCGAACTCCGAACCGTCCCGTATCGCGTCGCCCGCCATCTCCTTGTAGCGGTCTTCAAAAATGTGCAGCGGAAGGTGGACTCTCGGGAAGACCACCAGTTGCAGCGGGAATAAAGGAATCAGCCCCTTCGACATGGTACTATTATGACGTTTCTGCGCGACAACGGCAGCTTGCGCACGTGCCAACCCCATGCGAATCGACGGCAAAGTGGTGATCGTTACCGGAGCCTCCGAAGGCATCGGCGCAGCCTGCGCCCGCGAATTCGCCAGCTCCGGTGCCCGCCTCTCCCTCACCGCCCGCAATGAAGAAGGCTTGCGCCGCGCCTCTCCCGATGCCCTCGTCACGCCCGGCGACATCACCACCGATGAAACCCGCCGCCGCGTGGTAGAGCGCACTTTAGAGCGATTCGGCGCCATCGATATCCTGATCAATAACGCCGGCGCCGGCATCTACCAGCCATCCTGGGAAATGCCCATGGAGGAAGCCCGCTACCTCATGGAACTGAATTTCTTCGCGCCCCTCGCCATGACCCAGCTCGTGGTGCCCTTCATGCGCGCCCAACGCTCCGGCATGCTGGTCAACGTGGGCTCCATCGGCGGCAAAGTGGTGCTCCCCTGGATGACCCTCTACAGCGTCACCAAGTCCGCTCTCGGCTCTCTCACCGAAGGCCAGCGCATCGAACTCATGCGCGATAACGTGCGCACCATGCTGGTCTGCCCCGGCTATGTCACAACCGGATTCCAGAAGAACGTCCGCGCCGGCCAGTCCCCCGAAAAAGTCCAGAAGGCGCGCCGCTTCGCCATCACACCCGAACAGTGCGCCCTAGCCATTCGCCGCGGCGTGGAGCGTGATGCCCGCACCGTCGTCACGCCCCGCTCCGGATGGCTCTTCGTGCTCGCCATGCGCCTGTTCCCTTCCATCGTGGAAGCGCGCATGGCCGCCATCAACGGAACGGCATGAACCTCACCCTGAAGCGCACCCCCGGAATCTACGTGGTCGGCTTCATGGCAGCCGGCAAGAGCACCGTGGGACGCCACCTCGCCCATCGCCTGGGCTGGAATTTCTTCGATACCGACGCCGAGATCGAGGCTGCCGAAAAGATCGCCATCGCCGATATCTTCGCCGGGCGCGGCGAGCCCGAATTCCGCCGCATAGAGACCGCCGTCATCCGCCAACACGTTCGCTGGATCGAACGCGGCCGTCCCGCCGTCCTGGCACTCGGCGGCGGCGCCTTCAGCCTGCCCGATAACCGCCTGCTGCTGGAGAACAACGGCATCACGGTCTGGCTGGATTGCCCTTTCGAAACCGTGCAGCACCGCGTCACCCAGGCCACCCACCGGCCGCTGGCGCGCGATCCGGAAGCCTTCGCCGCCCTCTACCGGGCGCGCCGCGACCACTACCGCCTCGCTAATGTGCACGTCCCCGTCTTTAGCGACGATCCCGAAACCACCGTGGCCGCCATCCTCACTCACCCGCTCTTTCAATGACCGCCAGTGTCCATTCCAGTGGGATAAGCTCGGCCTGGTACATGCCCTGGTGGGGCAGACGCTTCCGAAGTCTTCTTCCCGTTCCGCTCCGGCTGCCGGTCAGCGCCGCACTTCCCCAGCCGGAGGCGCGGCCGAGGCGCCGGGAACTTCATTGGGGAAGTAGCCCTCGCGCGCGCTGATCTTCACGTTAGGCAACCCCGGTATGTCCACGGTGATTTTGCGGTACGTCTTGGGCCGGGACTCGGTAGTATCGAAGTCTGGCTTGTAGCGCAGGATGTACTGCGTCGTGATCTCGCCGCCGATGCCGCCGACGGCCTTGATGATCCCGTTGGAGATTTGCGCAGCGTAGCCGCCAGTACCGATGGTGAGGGCATAGTTGCCGTCGTCGGAGGGGTTCGAAAGATAGCCCGAGACGTCCTTGTAGAGCGCATTGAGCGGGTACTCGACGTGGCCGCCGGTCTTGTGGGTGAGGCGCTCCAGCACATCCTGGGCTTCGTTGGAGAAGCCGAACGCCATGGTGCTGACGGCATAAATCGTGACCAGATTGCGCTGCGCGAGTTCCAGCACCTCTTCCAAATTATGGGTGCTGGCGTTGTCGTGGCCATCGCCCACAATGATGATGACGCGCCGCGGTTCGTAGGGCTCGCCTTTCACCAGCTCGTGCCGCGTGCAGGCCAGGTAAATGGCGTCATACAGCGCCGCGCCGCCGCCCGGTTTCATCTTGCGGACCTTTTCGGCAATCTTCTCGGAATCCCACGTAGTGTTGACTGCGATATCGGCTGTATTGGCGTAGGAAATCAGGTAGCCCGTGTAGCGCTTATCGCCCGGCAGCAAGTTCCAGACCAACTCTAGAATGGCATCCTGGTAAGTCTTCCAGTGGATGCGCGAATTGTTGCTCAAGTCGATCAGGAAGCCGGCCACGATTGGCTGTTTCTCTTCGTGGCTGAAGAACTCGATGTTCTGCGGCTGGCCTTCGTCGAGGACGCGGAAGTCCTTCTTGACGAGGTTGGAAACGAAGCGGCCCTTGTCGTCGGTCACGGTTACGGGCACGATAACTTCGGTGGCGGAACCCTTGAACTGGACGCGCGACGGGTCTGGTTGTTGCGCAACGGGTGGCGGCGCGTTAGGTGGCGGCGAAGTGGTCTGCTGGGCCACCGCGGGCAGGTAGAGCATCAGACCGCAAAGCGAACTGGCAGCGAAAACGCGTAGGGCAGACATGAAGGCGTTGGTCCTATTCTAGCGCGGGAGCGGGCGGACAGGGGGGCGGCAAGAGAACGGGTTCCGGAGCGCAGCACCGTAGTGGATAGCGTAGAAATTGCCGCTTAAGCGGCCGGCGCTCCTCAAGGCGACTCCGCCCTACAGTTTGCTCACCGTGACGTAGTATAAATCGGTGGCGACTTCGAATTCGTCTTTCTGTAGCGCCGTCTTCATGGTCTGCCACTCGGCGGTCGGCCGAACGATCTGCCAGTGATCCTTAGTCCCCACGCGTATCGGCATCTGGAACCCTGGCTCGTCGGCCTTCCACCGGTAGCTGACGGTGCCCGCGCCTTCGCTCCACTTCAACTCCAAGGCGGGGAGCGCGGCGTGGCGCAGATACTGGTCGAAGATGGGCGTCAGGTTCATGCCGGTCTGCTGGTTGAAAAACCCCACCACGTCCTCGGTCATGATGTTCCGATACTTGAAGTGCTGGTAGAAATCGTGGATCAGGGTCCACCAGCGGGCGTCGTCGTTCACCACGCTGCGCAGCGTGTTGAGGAACAGAGCTCCCTTGAAGTACTGGTCCTGGGGCGGCTCCTTGTTGATGCCGCGCGGCGTGATGATTGGCTGTAAGTTGCGAACCCTCGACTTATACCCGTTGGTATACTTCAGCCCGTCTTCGCGCCCCCACATGTACTCCACGTAGAGACACTCCAGATAAGTGGTCCAGCCTTCGTGGATCCACATGTCGGAGACGTCGGCCGCGGTGATGCTGTTGCCGAACCACTCGTGCCCGCTTTCGTGGATGATGATGAAATCGAAGCGCAGGCTGATGCCGACGCCGGTCCAGTCGCGCTCCAGGTAGCCGTTGGCAAAGCGGTTGCCGTAAGTGACGGCAGACTGGTGCTCCATGCCGGAGTAAGGGGCTTGGATCAACTTATAGCCATCCTTTTGGAATGGATACTCCCCGAAGTAATGCTGGTAGGCTTCCAGCATCCCCTTGGCCTGGACGAATTGCTTTTTGGCCTTCTCCAGGTCTTCGGGCAGGGCGTAGAAATCCAGCGGCAGGTCGCCCAGGCGGTCGGCCCAGTGCCGGTAGTTGCCGATGTTGAGCGAGACGTCGTAGTTATTGATGGGGTATTGCACCAGCCAGTCCCAGCGCGTATAGCCGTCGCCGAGATCGGTCTTGCCCATGAACTTGCCGTTAGAAACATCCACCAGGCCGTTGGGGATCGCGACGCTGATCTCCATGCTGTCCACCTCGTCGCGCCACTGGTCCTTATTGGGCCACCACCCGCTCGCGCCGGTGCCCTCGCACGCGGTGTTGATCCAGTGATGCCCAGCGGAGTCTTTCTTGAAGGTGATGGAGCCGAACCGGCCGGTCTCTGCCGGGTTTCCGGAGTAATGGAAATCGATGCTGTAGGTGCGGCCGGCGCGCAGGGTCTCGGGAAAGTCCACGAAGACGGCGCCACTGTCGCGTTCATACTTCAGGGTGGTATCGCCCAGAAGAATCTTGTCCACGTGCAGCGCGGCGTGCAGATCGAGTTGGATGCGGGTGGCGTCGCGCAGCATCTTGAAGCGGATGGTGACCTTGCCGCTCAGGAATTTCTTCTCCGGGTCCACGCGAACGTCCAGGTGGTAGAAGAGCAGATCGTTGTTGGCGCGATACGCTCCGTACTCACCGCGCAGGATGTCCGCCCGGGTGGGGATGGAGACCACCTGCGGCGGCGCGGGCTGGGCGGAAAGCACCGCGGCGGCTCCTATAAGAGCCGCTACCGCGAGCCGCCGCAAACGAATCTTGCCGCGCAGGCGAAACCGCCTGCGCCACCACCACAAGTCACTGGCTTGCATTGGTGGGGCAGGCTTCAGCCCAATGCCACATAGTTCTTCGCCAGAGATGCAAAGCCAGCGGAAGTGGTGGGGCGGACTCCCGGGTCCGCGCGGCACGCCCTCGTCCCGCATCCGGAACAACGTTGTCAGCATCCTGCACCGCGCGAGCGGGCCGGCGGCGGCGTCGGCCGCGGTCCCAGTGGTCCGCCCAGTGGTCCGCCCAGGGGTCCGCCCCACCACCAACGCAGAGTGTCCGTTGCCAGGAAAACTATGTGGCATTAAACTTCAGCCTGCCAACGCCCGCTTGCGGG
>JANYJN010000087.1 GCA_025358475.1 Candidatus Solibacter sp. | reverse complement strand
TCGCCGAACTGCATCATCATTGTGGTGACGAATCCGCTGGATGCCATGGCGCAGGCAGCGTTCCTGGTTTCCAAGTTCAGCAAGAACCGCGTGATCGGCATGGCGGGCGTGCTGGATAGCGCGCGTTTCCGCACCTTCATCGCGCAGGAACTGAATGTCTCGGTGGAGAGCGTCACCGGCGTGGTGATGGGCGGGCACGGCGACACCATGGTGCCACTGGTGCGGTTGAGCAACGTCGCCGGGATCCCGCTGACGGAACTGATGGACCAGGCGGCCATCGACCGGATCGTGGATCGCACGGCCAACGGCGGCGCGGAAATCGTCAAGTATTTGAAGACCGGCAGCGCGTATTATGCCCCATCGGCGGCGGCAGTCGAGATGGCCGAATCGATTCTGAAGGACAAGAAAAAGGTGCTGCCGTGCGCGGCGTATCTGGAAGGCGAGTACGGCATCAACGGGCTGTTCGTGGGCGTTCCGGTGAAACTGGGCGCGGCCGGAATAGAGAAGATCTACGAGATCAAACTCACGGCGGACGAAACCGCGAAACTGCACAAGAGCGCCGCGTCGGTGCAGGAACTGGTCAACGTGCTGGCCGGCAAGATGTAGGGCGGTAGGCCAGCATCCTGCGAAGCGCCAGCAGGCCGAGGGGGGCGCCGGCCGCGGACCAGGGGGGGTCCGCCCCTCTGAAAATGTAGAAACCCGAGGTGCGGCAAACGCGGGCGGGCCGGCGGGTCTGGCTGGCCGTGCATGGTAGCATGGGATTTCCCACACTGCCTTGATTAAAGCCGTCAAAGGAACGCGAGATTTACTGCCCCCATCCACGGACGTATGGAACCGTGTGGAAGCGGTGGCTCGCGCCATTTTTCGCGCCTACAACTATCACGAAATCCGCACCCCCATCCTGGAAGAGACACAGTTGTTCGCGCGCGGCGTCGGCGCGGAAACCGATATCGTCACCAAGGAGATGTACACCTTCGACGACCACGGGACATCGCTGACCCTGCGGCCGGAGAACACCGCACCGGTGATCCGCGCCTATATCGAGCACCGGCTGGATCAGCGACCGGGCGTACAGAAGCTGTACTACCTGGGCCCTATGTTCCGCAGAGAACGCCCGCAGAAGGGACGCTACCGCCAGTTTTTCCAGATCGGCGCGGAGGCCATCGGATCGGAATCGCCGCTGATGGACGCCGAAGTCATCGAGATGGTGGTGGAGATTCTGCAGGGCGCCGGGCTCACCGGCTTCAAGCTGCTGCTCAATTCGGTGGGCGATCACAACTGCCGGCCGCAGTACGTCGAGAAGTTGCGCCAGGAGTTGCAGGATAAGGCGCCCGGCATGTGCGGCGATTGCCAGCGCCGCGCCACCGCCAATCCGCTGCGCGTGCTGGATTGCAAGGTGGAGGCCGACCAGCCGGTGATCGACGCGCTGCCTTCCATTCTGGATTCGCTCTGCGAAACCTGCCGCGAGCATTTCGATAAGGTGAAGCAGTTTCTCAACGACCGCGGCATCGCCTACGAGGTGCGCCCGCGCATGGTGCGCGGCCTGGATTACTACATGCGCACGACGTTCGAGGTAGTACATGGCGGGTTGGGCGCGCAGAATTCCGTATTGGGCGGCGGGCGCTACGACGGGCTTGCCGAATCGCTGGGCTCCAAGATTCATTCGCCGGGAATCGGATTTTCCATCGGTGAAGACCGCCTGGTGATGAGCGTGGAGGGCGAACAAAGCCCGGTCCCGCTGGATCTGTTCATCGCGCCGCTGGGCGATGCCGCCGTGCGTCACACCGCCATCATGGCGCGCGATTTCCGGCGCACCGGGCTGGCGGTGGAGCTTGCCGAGGGCAAGCTGAAACGCGCCATGGAACTGGCTAACAAGCTGGGGGCGCGCTACACGCTGATTGTCGGCGACAACGAAATGGCGGCCGGGCGATACGCTCTCAAGAATATGTCGACCGGCGAGCAACTGGATCTGACGCAGGACGAGATTACCGCGAAGCTGGCCGCGGCCTGAGACTGAAAACATCGATATGGAAACCTCTGTGGTATTGGATTTTCTAGGCGACCTACGCCGCACGCATATGTGCGGGGATCTGCGCGCTTCCGACGCGGGCCAAACGGTCCTTCTGATGGGATGGGCGCACCGCCGCCGGGATCACGGTTCGGTGATCTTCATCGATATGCGCGACCGCACCGGTCATACGCAGGCCATCTTCCACGAGGAGGTGGACGCGGTGGTTCACAAGCGCGCCGAAGAGGTGCGCGCGGAGTACGTGATTGCCGTGGAGGGTGTGGTGGCGCATCGCTCGAAGGAGACCATCAACCCCAACATGCCCACCGGTGAAGTGGAGGTGGTGGCTTCGAAGATCTGGATTCTCAACGAATCGCGCACCCCGCCGTTCCCCATGGAAGAGCACGTCGAGGTGGCCGAAGAGGTGCGCCTCAAATACCGCTACGTGGATCTTCGCCGGCCGCAGATGCAGCGCAACATTATCCTGCGCTCGAAGATTGCGTTCGCCGTGCGCCAACAGCTCACCGGCCAAGGCTTCATGGAGATCGAGACGCCGTACATGACGCGCTCTACGCCCGAGGGCGCGCGCGATTACCTGGTGCCCAGCCGCGTCCAGCCCGGCACGTTTTATGCGCTGCCGCAATCGCCGCAGATCTTCAAGCAACTGCTCATGATTGCCGGATTTGAAAAGTATTTCCAGATTGTCCGCTGCTTCCGCGATGAGGATCTGCGCGCCGACCGGCAGCCGGAGTTCACGCAGATCGATATCGAGATGAGCTACCCGCAGCAGCCGCAGATCTTCGCCGTGGTGGAGCCGATGGTGCAGGAAGTTTGCAAAGTGGCCGGATACCAGGTGGCCACGCCTTTCCCGCGCATCACCTACGCTGTGGCGATGGAAAATTACGGCAGCGACAAGCCCGATATGCGCATCCCGCCCATGCACCCGGTGCAGGACCTGTTGCCGGAACTGGCCAATGCGGGCCTGCCGCTGGTGGCCATACACATCCCGGCTTGCGGCGCGCCCAGCCGCAAAGAGCGCGACGAGTTCAAGGCGTTCGGACAGGAGCGCGGTCTGCGTGTGTATGACGACGCCAAACGCCTGGAGCGCGATTATCCCGGGCAGATGGCCAAGGTGCGCGAGCGCTGCGGGGCGAAGGAAGACAGCCTGCTGGTGCTGGCCGCGTGGGCGGGCGAACCGAAGGGGCATCGTCCGGCGGAGACTGTTTTTCAGGCCTGCGGGCAATTGCGCCTGCACTGCGCCAACAAGTTCAACGACCGCCACAAGTTGCTGGACCCGAAGAATTTTCAATTTCTGTGGGTAGTGGATTTTCCGATGTTCGAGTGGAACGACGAGGACAACCGCTGGGTGGCGGCGCACCATCCGTTCACCTCGGTACACGACGAGGACATTGACCTGCTGACGGCCGATCCGGCGCGCTGCCGCGCCAAATCGTACGACCTGGTACTGAACGGCGTAGAACTTGGCTCGGGCTCCATCCGTATTCACCGGCGCGACGTGCAGGCGAAGGTGTTCGCGGCGGTGGGATTCAGCGATGACGAAGCGCACCGCCGCTTCGGGTACCTGCTGGACGCGCTGGAATACGGCGCGCCGCCGCACGGGGGCGTCGCGCTGGGGCTGGACCGGCTAGTGATGATTTTGGCGGGCGAAAGCTCGATTCGCGAAGTGATTCCGTTCCCCAAGACGGCGCGCGGCACCGACCTGATGTCGGATGCGCCGGCCGCGGTACCCGACAAGGCGCTCCGCGAGTTAGGCCTCGCGCTAAGGACACCCGGGAAGTAACGCATTGGCCGGCGCCGGGCGGGCCAATTCTCACCTACATTGCCCCCCGCGCAGACGCCGCAGCGCGTCCAAACAGGCGGCGGAGAGCGAGGGGAGGTCGTTCTGGAGAATATCCCAGAGGCGGTCTTGGCCGATGTCGTCGTAGTCGTGACGCAGCCGGTTTCCGAGCGCCCGTATATCGCGCCACGGCTGATCTGGCATTAGAACCGGCGCCAACTCGCCCAACTTGGCCGCAGCCTCGCTAATCCGTTCCAGGCAACGCTCAACCGCATCGTAGACCAAGCGGTTTTCCTTGAAGGCAACCTCATCCATGCCAGCCGTGTAGCCTAAAGCCGCTTGCGCGTTCTCGACGATGTCTTCCAAGCGCCGGGCGGGCTTTTCAGAAGGCAAGAGCGCGGTCCCTGTCGATCTCTTCTTGGAAACGCCCTTTGCGGACCGGCTCTTCGACCACGTCCACTTTACAGCCGAGCAGTTGGGATAGATGCCGCTCAAGGTCTTCCAGCCGGCCGAAATAGTCAAAGCCACCATGAGAAAAGTTCCCGGCTAAGCGAACCGCTATATCGACGTCGCCCGGATCGGACTCCCCGCGGGCTGTGGAGCCGAACAGGGAAACGCTCGCCACGCCGGCGGCGCGGAGTTCCTGTTCATGCGCTTTCAAGGCGCGTATGACCTGGTCGCGGTTCATGGCTTAATCATGACCATACACGTTCGCCCAGTCAAGGCCTTTGGAAATACAACCATTCGGTCCGCATGCCGCGGTACGCGGGGAGACCGGCCGGGAGGCCTGTCCTACATGGGGAGCAGCCATTTGCCAAAGACGGCGGCAGCCAGGGCAGCGGCGCCCAGGAAAGTTCCGAACGGGAGTTCGAATGTGGCCGGATCCTTGCCGGTGAGCTTGATGTAGCTGTAGCCGATGATCGAACCGGCCAAGGATCCCAAAATCAAGGTGAGCAGGGCGCCGCGCAAGCCGAGGAAACTGCCCACCATGGCGATCAACTTGACATCGCCGAAGCCCAGCCCCTCGCGATGGCGCATCTTGAAATACAGCCAACCGCCGAACCACAGGAAGAGGGCGGGTAGGGTGGCGCCGAGGGCCGATTCAGCGATGGAACGCGCCCATACGGGCAGCTCCGTGCCGGCCAGCCAAAAGATGGCCTGCGCGGTGAAATCGGGGACGGGGACGAAGGGCGCGAAGCAGAGGCCAAGCGCAATTCCCCCTTTGGTCAATTCATCGGGCAGAATGCGCTTTTCCAGGTCGCAGAAGATCAGCGCCACGGCGATGGCACAGAAGACGGACATCTTGAGCGCCACCAGGGTAAGCCCGAGCGTGCTCACCTGGTAGAAGAAGAGCATGGCGGTGAGCAGCTCCACCACGGGATAGCGCAGGGAAATTCTGGCGCCGCAGCGGCGGCAGCGTCCGCCGAGCACCAGGTAGCTGACCAGCGGGATGTTGTCGTACCAGGCAATGGGCTTGCGGCAGCGCACGCAATGGGAGCGCGGCTTGACGACACTACGGTTACGCGGCCAACGGTGAATGCACACGTTGAGAAAGCTGCCGATGAGGAGGCCGAACAGGAAGGCGAGGAGCGAAGGGATCACAGAGTCACCAGAACCAGTATGACGCGCAGGGGCGGGTTTTCGGCGATACGCATTTGGATAATCAGGCGAGTACCCGATGGTAGGCTTCGAGGGTGTCAGCGACCATGCGGTCCACGGTAAATCGCTCCAGGACGGTGCGGCGCGCGGCGGCGCCGATTTGGCGCGCCTGTTCCGGGTGGTCGAGCAGTTGGCGGATGGCGCTGGCGATGGAGGCCTCGTCGTTCTCCACCAGCAGGCCGTTTTCGCCGTGGCGGATGACCTCGGGGAGCCCGCCGATGTTGCTTGCAATCACGGGCACCGCCGCCGACATGGCGAGCAAGGCGCCAGAGCCGAGGCCCTCGCTGTTGGTGACGTAGACCAGGGCGGCGGCCTCGCGAATTTCCTCTTCCAGGTTGACAACCATGCGCAAGCCCATTCGGGCCAGCAGCGCGGAATCCTTCTCCAGGCCCAATACCTGAGTGCCGTGCGAGACCTCGAGGATGGGCACGCCATCGTAGACGACGCTGATTTTTTCCTCGGGAACGCCGCCCGAGATGAGCACTTGCCTGACGCACTCGGAGACCGCCAGGTAGCGGCGCGCTCTGCCATACTTCCAGCGCGAGCCCACGGGGCCAGAACCCACGGGGAATGTCACGCGCCGCGAGACCACCAGCGGCCTGCCGCGCAGGAACGCGCCGAGGGTGTGGCTGCGCGCGTCGTGGGCGTGGATCAGGGTGTGGCCGCGCAGGCAGCCGAGGGCGCGGGTGATGCCCAGGGGTTGGACGCGCCAGCCCTGTTGGCGGGCGGCGGTATAAAGCGGCGCGTCCTGCCGCGCCAGCAGGGTGGATTCCACGCCGGCCGCGGCCAGCCCTTGGATGAGGCGCAGCACCTGCCACTGGCCGCCGCGCATCTCTCTTCCGGCATCGAGATGAAGGATGCGCATCAGCTCATGTTTCTCGCTTTGGAGTATTTCAGAAAGGTATAGAAGGCGGCCATATAGGAGATGATGAGGCCTTCGAGGCCGTCGAGAAAGCCGCGCTGGATTATGTAGGCCTTGAGGAAATTCCAGGGCGGGTCGAAGATCAGGCTCCACATGGGTACCGGCACCTTGCCGGCGGCGAGTTCCTGCGCGGCAAGGGTAGTATAGCGGTCCAGCGTCTTGAGGTGCTCGGAGAGCGAATCGCAGGTGAAGTGGAGGATGTCGCTTTCCAGGTTGCCGGTGTGTCCCTGGCTGCGCACGCTTTCATGGACGAAATCGCCCACCCACCGGGCTTTGCGCCGGTCGTAGAGGCGAATCTTGCGATCCGGATACCAGCCCGAGTGGTAGATCCAGCGTCCCAGGTAGCGGGCCAGGCGGGGCATGGTGTAGGCGTCGAAGCGCGGGCCGGCTTTCTTCAGGTTCAAGATTTCGGCTTCCAGGGCCTCGCTGAGCGTCTCGTCGGCGTCCAGGGAGAGAATCCATTCGTAGGTGGCCTGGTCGGCGGCCCAATTCTTCTGACCGGCGTAGCCGCGCCAGCCATCCTCGATGGCGCGCGCTCCCAGGTTGGCGGCCAGTTCCACGGTGCGGTCGGTGGATCCGCTATCCAGGATGAGGATCTCATCGCAGCAGCGCAGGCTTTCGATGGCGCGCGCGATATTGCGTTCCTCGTTGAGGGTGATGATGGTGGCGGTGATCTTCATCAGAGGCCGCCATCGGCGAAGGGTTGCCAGGTGAAGCAAAGAATAAAGATGACGAGCGCCAGCCAGCCCAATTTGCGGCGCCCCGCGCTTGGTTCGGTGGCATCGAAGATCATGGGATGGCGGCGGCCCAACCACCACAGAATGATGGCCCAGAAGAACCAGGCCCTCCAGAAGATGGCCAGCGGCAGCATCAGGATGCACAGCGCTTTACTGACCGCGCGGTGGCGCGCGGGAAAGAAGGAGTACAGGATGTGGCCGCCATCGAGTTGGCCGATGGGCAGCAGATTCATGGCGGTGGCGAACATGCCCACCCAGGCGGCGCGCGCCACCGGGTGCAGGTAGATATCGCCGGATGCCGCGCCCGGGAAGACGATCCGCTCCAGCAGCCATTGCAAGGCGGGAACGCCAAAGTGATGGCTGCCTTCGTGCGCGATGCCCGGAATCACCTTGGAAAAGGCGATCCCCACGGCCAGCGCGGGCAGCAGGAAAATGAAACCGGCCAAGGGGCCGGCGATTCCGATATCGAAGAGCGCCCGGCGGGTATAAATGGGCGAACGAATCTTGATGAAAGCGCCGAAGGTCCCCAAAATCGGCGAAGGCAGAAAAAACGGAAGGCTGGCATCCACCTGGTGGAAGGCGGATGCCAGGTAGTGGCCAAACTCATGGGCCAGCAAAATCAGTAGCAGGGTCAGAGAATAGGGCAAGCCTTGCAAGAGGGCGGCAGGGTGGCTCCAGAAGAACCCCGATAACTCCAGGCCATGCTCCAGTTCGAACGGCACGTTGCGTTCGAAATCGTTCTGCATGGCGGCGCCCACCATGCAGGTGGTCAGCAAGGTCAGCGCAAACAGTAGAGCATACAGCCAGTAGC
>JANYJN010000052.1 GCA_025358475.1 Candidatus Solibacter sp. | reverse complement strand
CCCACATGGTCCGCGAAAACGCGTTCCCCAAAAACTGGAATGTGCGGCAAAATGGCTTTCCGCCACCCGTGTGACTTCGGTCACCGTCCCTCCCAGCACACAGCTGTTAACCTCTTCGCTTGGCGAATAGGCCACGAAGAGGTTAACAGCTGTGTGCTTTGAGGGAGGGTGACCGAAGTCACACGAATGGCGGAAAGCCCTCATGCCGCACATTCCAGTTTTTGGGGAACGCGTTTTCGCGGACCATGTGGGCGATGGCCAGCAGCAGGCCGCCGTTGCCGGGCAGGTAGAGCGGCAGATTTGTGCGCTGCCAGTTGTGGCCGTTGGGGAGCCAGGTGTTCTTGGGCGTGTCCATGGCGAGCGCGTCGATGGCCAACGCCGGCTCCTTGAGGCTGGCGGCGGTCATGGCCACCATCGGGAAGTCCCAGCCCCAGGTGTCCGCCCACCTCCATTCGGCAAAGACCTTCCGCAAGGTGCGGCGCATGGTTTCGCGATCCACCTTCCTCCCGGGAAGGACGCCGAGCGCGCCCAGCATGGAGGGGTGATCGCGGTTGCGCCCGGTGAAGGTTTGGGGGCAGTTCTCGTGCGCCAGGTAGGCGCCGTCTTTCACGGGCAGGGCGGAGAGTTTGGCGCGGACGTCGTCCCACTTGGCCTTGCGGGGCAGGCCGGCGCGCTCCCGCCAGCGCTGCGCGATGCCGAGAGCGTAGTCCCAGTATTCCAGTTCGAAGGTGGGGTTCCAGGTTTCGCGCGGCGGATGGTTCTCCTGTGCGGGGATGACGGGCGGACCCAGCACGTAACGCGCGCTCTGGGCGTCGTGGTGGGCCTCGTAGTGGGCATAGCTCGCCATGAATTCGGCGGATTCGAAGACGATGTCGCGGTAGCGCGCCAGGGTGTCACCGGTGGGGTGCGCGGCATAGATCAGCTCGGCCATGGCGATGGGGTGCGGCTGTTGCCAGATGAGCAGGGTGCCGACGCCGGAGGGACTGTCGCGGCCGTCGGGCGAGGTCATTTTGGGCCAGCGCGCGCCCATGTAGCCCTGCTGCCGGGCCTTTTCCCGGGCCGCGGGCAAAATCGCGTTGTACCAGCCCAGGCTGCGCTTTAACAGCGCGGGGCGGCCCCACGTCGCGAAGTGGGCGGCGTGCCAGTAGTGCATTTCCAGGTGGAACTTGCCGTACCAACTGTTGCAGGTGAGTCCGCTCTCCTGCGGCGGCATGCTGCCGGAGCACTGGATGGCGGTCAAATATTGGGAGAGGACGATGCGCCTCTCCAGTTCACGGGCGCGCGGGTCGGGTGCGGCGGAAAGATCGATGGCGGCGCCGGAAGTCCAGAAGGCGGACCAGTGCCTTTCCGCGGCGGCGAAGGCGGCGGCGGGTGTCACGGCGCTGTAGCCGGCGCGCTGGCGCGGATTCCGGAAAGCGCAGCAGAAGGCGAGGCGATCGGCCGCCGGAGTCAGAATAAAACGGTGCGCGGACTCCCGCTTGATTGCGGCGGCGATATCGGGCCAGGCGATGCGGACGGTGTAGGTGTCCTCGTCCAGGCGGCGGTCCAGATTGAGAGAGTTCGGGTCGGCTTCCAGTTGGCGCGTGCCGTGCTTTTTGGGGTGCGCCCAATCGGCGGCGTTCATGGCGCTGGATCCGTAGGGGAACTCGAAGACCACGGGAATGCGGCCGTGGATTTTGACGGCGATCATGTCTTCCGTGGGATGGCAGCACGTCTCCACCGTGATCTTATGGCCGCGCCATTCGAACTCGCTGTGCAGCGTACCGCTCCACAGGTCTAGCGTCTGCTGCAGGAAGTGGACGTCTTCGGGCTTGTCGATGGCGAAGCCGATGCGGCCCAGGTGAAGGCGGTGCGGATTTTCGCGCAGCCAATCGAAGAGCTGCTTCTGTCCGCCGCTCGACGTGGCGTAGCCCACTTTGCGGCCGAAGGTGTCGAATTCGGCGAGGCGGAGATCGGCCTGCCCTTTGCCTGTCGGGTTGGGCGCGGTGTGCCAGCCCCACTGCGATTGCGTACACAAGGGCATCTGGGTTTCATAGGGTTGCGGAAAGGTCTGTAGGCCAGTGGGGTCGGCCGTGAAGGCGAATTCTCCGTTGCCCACGGAGAGCGGAGAACGCGGGTCCAGCTCGCGCAGTGTGGGGTTGTGGCGCGAAACCACGTCGCGGCGGTTGATGCCGGCGGGCGCGGCGGACTGCGCACCGAGCGCGGCGGGCACGGTGCCGAGAAAGGCGCGGCGGGATAGGGGCATGCATCCAGAGTAATACTCTGTGCGCGCCTGGATTTTAGGCATTATCCAATGACGGGCGCACGTAGCGCCCGGCCTTGCCATCGGGGATCGCGGGGGGGCCGGGTGGGGCGCCCGCGGGCGC
>JANYJN010000817.1 GCA_025358475.1 Candidatus Solibacter sp. | reverse complement strand
AGGCACGAGTTAAAAGAATGCGAACTCTGCGATCTGCCGGAGATACCCGGTTCCATTGCCATGCAGCCGAGAGCCTGCGGAACTTCGCCCTCGCTGAATAGCGCGCAAATCGATGCGATTGTGGAGGCAGTCACAGACCGTGTGGTGGCGGCGCTGAGCGCCAGGAAGTAGCGGAAGCGCGGTTGGATGCCAGTGGGGCGGACCCACTGGTCCGCATGATGCTGACCTCAGTGTGCCGGCAGCGGGACGGGGGCGTCCCGCGCGGACCAGGGGGTCCGCCCCACCACTTCGGCATGGGCTTATTTAAGTGGCATTGGGCGAAAGCGCCTGCTCCACCTGTGCATGCAAACGACTTGCCGGTGGTGTGGCATTGGGCGCTTTCGCCTGCCAATCCCGCCAGAGGGACACTAGCCGGCGGCGGCGCCGGTGGCTTTGCGGCTCAGGAAGCATTCGCGGCAGTAAACCGGGCGTCCCTGCGTCGGCTTGAAAGGGACCGTCGTCTCGCGGCCGCACTGCGAGCACTCCGTAGTGGTTTCCGTTTTGGTAAACCCGGGTCCTGAACCCTGGCGCTTGGTCTTGCAGGCCTTGCAGCGCTTGGGCTCATTCTTGAAGTTTTTGTCGTGGAAGAAGTGCTGTTCTCCCGCTGTGAAAACGAAATCCGCGCTGCAATCCACGCATTTGAGCACGCGGTCCTGAAACTCCGGCATGGCCTGTTCCCCTGACAACTTGAGAATATTATCCCGCTTCAGGCTGGGGCTATGTTGGCCCCGCCTGAAGCGATACCCTGGGTTCTATTGCGCTATTCGACTTCCCGGCGGGACTTCTTCCGGTTTCGTTTGCGGGCCAAGGCCTGCTTGACCCTGAGCTTCTCACCTGGCTTGAGGTAAAAGGAGTGACGCTTCACTTCCTTAATGATGTCCTCTTGCTGAACTTTGCGCTTAAAGCGGCGAAGGGCGTTTTCTACTGTTTCACCCTCTTGAAGTTTTACTTCTGCCAAACGAAATACACCTCCCAACCGGACCTGGAATTCTCATGCGACGCTTAAAATCCTACACTTCGCACAAGAGGTACTGATATCATTAGGTTGTTGACAAATAAAGTCAAGCCCAAATTTTTGACGTCGTTCCACAACATCGTCCAACTTCTTCGTAAACCGTTTATTTTCAGGGATTTGTTCTGAAATGGAAAACGTATTAGCGATTCTGCTGGCAGGCGGAACGGGGGAGCGGCTCTACCCCCTGACACGAGACACCGCCAAACCGGCCGTGCCCTTTGGGGGAGCTTATCGGATAATCGACTTCACACTCTCCAACTGCATCAACTCCGACGTTCGTCGAATCCTCATCCTAACACAGTATAAATCCCTCGAATTGATCCGCCATATCCGCGACGGCTGGAGAATTCTCTCCCCCGAGCTGGGCGAGTACATTGAGGTGATTCCGCCCATGAAACGGGTGCATGAGGACTGGTACAAGGGGACGGCCGACGCCGTGTTCCAGAATTTTCAGAGCATCGAAGCCGAGGCTCCCGACCTCACCCTGATTCTGGCCGGCGATCACATCTATAAGATGGATTACGGCGAAATGCTGGACTGGCATCGCACCCATGGGGCGGAAATCACGATGGCCACCATCCAGGCGCCGCCGGCATTGGCAGGCCGATTCGGTGTGATGGAGATCGCCGCCGATTACCGGGTGACCGGATTTGAGGAAAAACCGCAGCACGATCACCCCGTCCGCTCGCGGTTCGACCCCGCCATGGTAAGCGCCTCGATGGGCATCTATGTGTTCCATACCAGCGTCCTGTTGCGCGCCTTGCACGAAGACTCCCACCTAACGGATTCGGCCCACGATTTCGGCAAGGATGTGATCCCCCGCCTGTTGGAGCGCTGCCGCGTAATCGCCTACGATTTCCGCGACCTCAACGCCAAACAGTCGCGCTACTGGCGGGATGTAGGGACGCTCGACGCCTATTACGAAGCCAACATGGACCTGGTTTCGGTAACTCCCGAATTCAACCTTTACGACCAGCGGTGGCCCATCCGCACCAAGGCTACGCAGCAGCCGCCGGCCAAATTCGTTTTCGCTCAGAAGGGCCGGCGAATGGGACTGGCTCTCGATTCCATCGTGAGCGCCGGATGTATCGTTTCGGGTGGCAGGGTGGTGCACAGCGTGCTCTCGCCCGGCGTGCGGGTGAACAGTTATTGTGAAGTGGAATATTCCATCCTGATGCCCAACGTGGAAATCGGCCGTTATAGCCGCCTCCGGCGGACGATTGTGAACACTGGTGTGAAGATTCCCGAGTTGCGGTCGATCGGGTTCGATCCGGAGGCCGATCGGGCGAGCGGATACCACGTCACCGAGGGCGGTGTCACGGTGGTCGGCGAGTAGTGCGGACCGCGCCCCGAGGGTAACCCTGCCAGCTTGCCCACATAGATTTTAAGTAAGGAGCAATACTTTGACGACGATTATAAGAGTAATTGGACGAGAGATTCTGGATTCCCGCGGGAATCCCACTGTGGAAGCGGATGTTCATCTCGCGGACGGCAGTATGGGACGCGCGGCAGTGCCATCGGGCGCATCCACCGGCGAGCACGAAGCGGTGGAACTAAGGGACGGGGACAAGGCGCGTTACCTGGGCAAGGGTAGCCTCAAAGCGGCCAGCCACATCAACGGCGAGATCGCGGCCGCCTTGCACGGCAAGGACGCCACCCAGCAGGGCGAGATCGATCTTGCCATGATCGCGCTCGACGGCACGGCCAACAAGGGACGCCTGGGCGCCAACGCCATCCTGGCGGTTTCCATGGCGACGGCGCGCGCGGCCAGCGTGGCGCAGCGTACCCCGCTGTATCGCTACCTGGGCGGCGCCGGAGCTAATACGCTGCCGGTACCCATGATGAACATCATCAATGGCGGCGCGCACGCCGACAACTCAGTCGATGTGCAGGAATTCATGATCTCTCCCTTCGGCGC
>JANYJN010000812.1 GCA_025358475.1 Candidatus Solibacter sp. | reverse complement strand
TCCAGTTGAATTTTGCGGCGGTCGATGTTGTAGTTTTGCGCGGTCAGAGCTTCAGCGATATCCTTGCTCGTCACGGAGCCGAATAGCTGATCGTTCTCACCGGCCTTTTGCGCGATCCGGACGGTCGCCCCGGTCATGATCTTGGCCAGATCCTCGGCCTCACCCTGAGCCTTGACTTCCTTCTTGAGATGCGCCTGGCGTTCCTGCTCCACGATCTTCTTATTGGCTTCGGTGGCCGCCACGGCCATGCGTTTCGGCAGCAGGAAATTGCGGGCGTACCCTGAGGCGACCTTGACTACCTGCCCCCGGGTGCCCAACTTCTCGATGTCTTCTCTGAGAATGACTTCCATATTTCCTCCTGCTTAGAACGCGGCCGCGAACGGCAGCAGCGCGATGTTCCGCGCCTTCTTGATCGCGTCCGTGAGGCGCCGTTGGTGCGGCGCGCACACGCCGGAAATGCGGCGCGGGACGATCTTGCCCCGCTCCGCCACGAAGGCGTGCAGCATCTTCACGTCCTTGTAGTTGATATCGTCGATCTTCTCGACGCAGAACCGGCATACCTTTTTGCGCCGGAAATACTGTTTCTTCTGGGTGGCAACCGCCTTGTCGCCGCCGGTGGGGCGCTGCGACGCGCTGCCTGGTCTTCCTTTAGATTCGGCCATGCCTTATGCCTCCTTCGGCAGGCCCGGAAGGGGCGCGCCCGGTACTGGTCCTGCTGCTGGTGGTTCGGTCATTTGCGCCGCCAGGGAAGGCTGCGCGGGAACCGGCACGGCCGGGGCATTCAGGGCGCGCTTGGCTGCCCGCTTATCGCGTTCCTTCTTGCGCTTGTCCAACCGCTTCAGCGTCTCGTCGATGCGCACCGTGAGGAACTTCAGAACCACGTCCGAAACTCGCAGACGGCGTTCCAATTCCTTGACCACAGTGGGCTCCGATGAGAACTGGAGGAGGACGTATGTTCCCTCGCGGAACTTGTCCACGCGGTAAGCCAGCCTGCGCTTGCCCCACTTATCGATTTTGTCTACAGTAGCGCCCGCCGTGGTCAACTGAGTCCGTAGGGTCTCTACGAACTGATCGACCTCTTCGTCTGGCGCATCCGGCTTTATTATGAAAAGCTCTTCGTAAATGCGTGTCATTCTTCCTCTATGTTTAAGCCTGGGGCGCGACGATTATATCTCGTCATGGCCTTTTCGACGCCTTCGGCAATTATCGAACGAACGGCGTCGGCCGCGAAGCCGACGAATTCGTCCAATTCCTTCATTTGCGAGCGCTTGATGGGCGCCAGCACAAATTCCGCGCCATCCCGAATCGGATGGCCCGGATGAATTCCTAATCGTACCCGCACGATCTCGTCGGTCTGCAAGCTCTGGATCGCCGATTTCATCCCGTTGTGCCCGGCTGCCGAGCCCTTCGGTTTGATCCTCAGAGCCCTCCAGGGCAGGTCCAACTCGTCGTACACCACTACCAGCCGGCCGACTTCGATTCCGTGCTTTTCCATCAGCGGCGCAAGCGACGTGCCGCTGAGATTCATAAACGTCTGGGGCTTGGCCAGCATCACCTCGCGCCCGTCGATTTCGCCCATACCGACCAGCGCCTTCGAATCCCTGCGGGTGATGCGTATGCCATGCTGCCCGGCCAGCCGGTCCACCGCCAGAAACCCCAGGTTATGCGGCGTGAGCGAATACTCCTCGCCCGGATTTCCGAAACCGGCCACCAGGAACATGTCGCCTTATTTCTTCTTGCCCTTTTCCTTTTCCTTTTCCCCTGCCTCTTCTTCCTTTTTGCCCTTCTTGGCAACTTCGGGCTCGACGGCAGTAACGGCTTCGGCAACCGGGGCGGCGCCTTCCACCGGCGCGACCACTTCTTCGGCGCGCATCGCCACAATGTGCGCAATCACGGTCTGCGCATCGCTCACCAGTTTCATGGAGCCGGTCAGTTCCACGTCGCTGGCGCGCTTGCCCTGGCCGATCATCAGTTCGGTCACGACCACCGTGAAGTTCTCCGGGATCTCGTCCGGCAAGCACTCGATTTCGATGGAGCGCGAGATGATTTCGAGCAATCCGCCCTGCACCTTCACGCCGGCCGGCTCGCCTTCGGTCTGCACCGGGACGGTGATGCGGATGCGCTTGGTCAAATCGATACGCTTGAAATCGGCGTGCAGCATCCGGCCCTTGATGGGATCCACCTGCCGGTCCACCACCATCACCGGGGTGTTTTCCCCGTCTTTAATCGCCAGCATGAAGATGGTGTTCAGCCCGGTCGAGGAACGGATGATCTTGCTGAGTTCCTTCGGGTTGATGGCTATGCTGACCGGGTCCTGGTAAGCGCCGTAGACCACCGCCGGGATACTCCCCGCGGCCCGTGTCCGGCGTGCTTCATTCTTGCCGCGCGAAGTACGCACTTCGGCGG
>JANYJN010000785.1 GCA_025358475.1 Candidatus Solibacter sp. | reverse complement strand
GCTAGAACACGATTCGTCCCGTCAACTGCACCGAACGCGACTTGTTGGACTGCGCCGTGATCAGACCGAAGGCCGAATTGGTGGGCGCCAGTTGCGGGAACGCGAACGACGGGTGGTTGAACAGGTTGAAAGTCTCGAAGCGAAGCTGGAAATAGCGTCTCCCGCTGTCGGTGAAAGCCACATTCTTCAACATCGACGCGTTGACCTCGTTGATGCCGTCGCCCCGCAAACTCGAAAAAGTGGTCGAGAAAGTGCGAATGTGATAAGCGAACTGATTGGCGTTCTTCGTGTCGAAGGCGCCAGTATTGAACGCCAGGCCGTTCGTCTCGCGAGGGTTGAACTTCAGCTTCTGGCCGGAATATACCAGGTCGCCGATGGTGGTGGAACTGGTTCCCATCCAGGTGAAGGGCTGCCCCGTCTGCCTGGTATAGATGGTGTTGAGCTGCCATCCGCCGAACAGCCCGTCGAGCCAGCGCGACTGGATGCCCAGTGCCCGGCCCTTGCCCACCGGAAGCGCGTAGGTTAGGGTGATCACGCCGCGGTGCGCGTGGTCGAAGACGCCGATGCGCTTTTCCGGGCGCAAGTCTGTGTCGTTGAGCCACGTCGTCTGTTCCATCAGCTTCGAAAAGACATAGTTGCCGATCAAGGTAATGCCGCCGGAAAGCCGCCGCTGCACGCGCACGTTTAAGCTGTGGAAGTAGGAGCTGCCCAGGTTGAGGTTCTGTTCCATCACGCCGCCGCTGCCGCTGAATCCGCCGTTAGAGTAGCCCAGCGGAAACTCCGGATATTTCGCGAGGAGTTGCGCCACGGTGGTGTTGGTTCCGGCGGGAGTCCCGCTGGTCACCAAGCCGCTGAACGGGTTGGGCGCCGTGGCATTCAGCGCGGTGATCAGCGCTGTATCGCGGACCGGCACGCTGCTCAGGTATTGGCGCGGAATGCCGTTGAGCTGGGTCATGGTGATGGGCGTGTGCACCGAGTGGTTGCCAATGTAGACCGCCTCCACCATCATGTTCGGCGAAAGGCTGTGCTGAAAACCGAAGTTCCAGCGCAACGAGTACGGGGTCTTGGCTTTCGGATTCAGGAACGAGATCGCGCTCCCGAGGAAGGTGGTCTGTCCCACCGCCGCGGCGTTCGGTTGCAGGATGGCGCCGCCCGGGAACGGGTCGCTGAAGGTAGCCGAGGGTGAGAGGTAGTTGTTGGTGCTGGGCGTCATCGTGGTTTGCTGGCTGAAGCCCTGCTGGTCAGTGATCGGAGTGGAGGAGTAATTGCCGTTCTGCGCCAGGTAGGAAATGATAGTAGGGGCGGCGAACAATCCGAAGCCGGTGCGGATAACAGTCCGGCCCTGCAGCGGGCCGGGCGACCATGCGATGCCGATGCGCGGGCTCATCAGGTGCGACGTGTTCTCGTAGGCGGCGCCTTTTCCCTTCGGGTAGGTCAGGCCGCCGGGCACGTTGAAGCTCCCCACCGGGATCTGCGGGATGGGGCTCTTGTTGTAGTTGGCGATGGCCGCCGGCGCAATCGGGTTCGGCGTATCGAAGGCCCAGCCATTTTCGGTGCGCCCATACTTCTCGTTCATGGGACCGTCATAGTCGTAACGCAGGCCCAGGTTGAGGGTGAGGTTGCGCTTCACGCGCCAATCGTCCTGTAGGAATCCCGAGCCGTAGTACGAATACCAGGAGCCGAAGGTGTTGATGTCGAAGAAGCCCTGCGTAGGCAAGCCATAGAGGAACTGCGCCATGTCCTGCCCCATGGCTACGGTCTGCGACGCGGCGCCGTTATTGTTGACCCACCGGTTGCCGCCGAAATTGTACCCGCCCGAGCCGTATCCGTAGGACATGGTGTTCAGGCGGTTTTGGCGAAGATCGGCGCCCACCTTCAAGCTGTGGTTGCCCTTGATCTTGGTCCAGCTTCCATAGAGCTGAACCGACTGGGAGGGGCGTGAGGCGGCTTGGTTATAACCCAGCGACTGGAACGCCGTGGTGGTGTCGAAATAGACGTATGGCAGGGACGGCCGCACCGTATTGGCGCCGATGTAACTCGGGAAACCGAGCGAGGTGGGGTCGAAGCCTTCGCTGGAATCCGTGGCGCTCTCGAACATGTAGGTGTAGTTCAGCCGGAGATTCAAGATGCTGGTGGGGTTGAGCGTGTAGACCTCGTCCAGGCTGCCGCCCCAGTTTTTGCGGCTGGTGATCTGCCCGCTGGCGATGTTCTCGAAGTAGTCGTTCTTCTTCCCCGCGAGCGTATTGTGGCGGACGTTGAACGACATGCGGCTGCGGTAGCTCATGTTGTAGTCCAGCGACAGGTATTCGTTGTCCGCCAAATTGCTGTTCGGCGCGGTGCTGCCGTAGTTGAAGTATCCGTCGGCCCTGGTGGTGGAATTGACTCCCGTCACGTTAGGCGCGGCGAAGAACTTCAGGTATTGCTGGCTGATCGGGTTGATCCGGTTGGTCGGAATGATGTTGCCGGGAAGAGGCTGGCGCACGATGGCGGTGCCGTTCAGGACGCCGCTAAAGGGGTCGTAGAGTTGGGTCCCGTCGGTCTGTAGGATCTGCGAGAAGTCACCGCGCTTTTCGGCGTCCGTGGGGACGCTGAGGAAGTTGGTTAACGGCTGGGTGTTCTTATCGTGCTGCCAGGCAAAAAACCAGAACAGCTTGTCTTTGCCGTTCCAGATCTTCGGAAGGTAGACCGGTCCGCCCGCGGTAAGGCCATACTGGTTATAGTGCGTCAGCGGATTCCCCAGGCCCTTGGCATTGTTAAAAAAACTGTTGGCAGTGAGCTTGGAGGGCTGCATGTTCTCCCACATGCTGCCGTGCAGTTCGTTGGCCCCCGACTTCATCACCATGTTGATGGTGCCGCCGCGGGTGTGCCCGAAACTGGAGTCGGTATTGACCACCGTGGTGCGCACTTCCTGCACCGCATCCTTAGGCGGCGTGTAGGCGGACCGCATGTCCCAGGTGGCGTTCGGCGCGCCGTTGAGAAGCATCTCACTCGACTGTGTGGGCGTGCCCGCGATGGAAAAGTTGTTGGACGAATCGTAAGTCTGCTGCACTGACGAAGTGGAGTTGAACGGGCTGTAGATCACGCCGATTTCCAACTGAGCAAGCATCCACGGCGAGCCGCCGTTCAGCGGCAGATCCTCCACTTCCTTGGTGGTGATGGAGTGGCCGACACTGGCATTCTCGGAATTTATCAGGGGCGCCTCCGACGTCACTTGCACCGACATGGTGGCGTCGCCGACTTCCAGCCGGATGTCGATCGCCGGGCGCTCACCGGCGCCCACGTGAATGCCCTTGCGGACATATTCCTTGAATCCCGTGACCCTGGCGGAAACATCGTAGTCTCCAGGCAGCAGGAAGGGAGCCGTGTACTGGCCCGTGGATTCGGTCACCGCCTCAATCTTGGTGTTGGTATTGATCTCGGTTACGGTAATCTTCGCCCCGGCGATGGTGCCGCCCGTGGCGTCGGTAACCGCGCCGCTGATAGCGCCGCGAAACTCCTGCGAAAACATCGCAAGAGGTAGCATTACAGTGAATACACCGGCGAATATAATCTGGTATCGGAACTTCATCGCAATTCTCCTAAGGCCGTACCGGCTCGGCGGCGTAACTCCGCATCGCCGGCATCAGCTTGACAAATTCCTGCGCGGCCATCAGACCGATTTCCTGTCGCCCTTTGGGCCCCAGGTGAGTGTGATCCCGCTGGCCATCGGGCAGTAGCGCGTCGATCTCCGCGCAACCTTCGGGGCCCAACTTCTCGGCTTGGGCCAGGGTCAGAGAGTAAAGATCGATCAGCGGGACCTTCTGTGCCGCGGCCAATTCTCGGACCGCCTCCACGTAAGGCACCAACGAATCCCGCTTGACCTTGCCATCGCCGGTGAAGCTTCGGCGCACGATCGAGGTGACCAGGACCGGCTGCGCCCCCGCGGCGTGCGCCTCCTCGATGTAACGGGTCATGTTTTCGCGAAACGTGGTCTTGGGATCGGTCTCGCGGTCCGGGCCCTTACCGGGCCCATCGTTGTGCCCGAACTGGATCAAAATGTAGTCCGGCTTGCCGGTTAACGCGGGCGCCCACAATTCCTCGCTGCGAAAGTTCTTGGAACTCCGGCCGTTCTTGGCAAGATTGACTACCTCTACGTCCGCACCAAACCAGGCGCGAAAACCGGGGCCCCATCCTCCGGCGTCATTCACGGTGGAATCGCCCACCAGCACTACGCGCACGGAGGGCAGAGGTTGCTGGGCCGTAAGGTTCCAGATACACAGAGCCTTAAGCCCAAAACTAAGAAACACCCTGGAGCAGGTCATGAGAAAAGCTACAGGATACGATACCCGGATTCGCCGCTGCCGTCTACGACGCGAAGGTATCGAGGACGTATAGCGCAACTCTACTCTTAAGATACTAAATAGGTTATTAACTACTAAGCACATTCCGAGAGAAGGGGTTCTATACGTCCCACTGTGTGCTAGAATTCAAAACATCGGGGACTTTACGGACACGAGCAGCCATAGCTTGGAGACCAATGACGGTCCCGCACCGGCCAGCCAACCGGTCCCCAACGACACCGCCGTTCGTGAGCAACTCGACCGGCTACTTGGCAATTCGCACTTCCGGACCAGCAAGCGTTGCCAGGCCCTGCTGCGCTACGTGGTGGAGGCCTATATGGGTAACCACCTCGAGCGCGTGAAAGAGCGCACCCTCGGATTCGAGGTCTTCCAGCGCGATCCGGCCTACGACACCAACCAGGATTCCGTGGTCCGGACCACTGCCGCCGAGA
>JANYJN010000780.1 GCA_025358475.1 Candidatus Solibacter sp. | reverse complement strand
TGCAGCGGTGCGGTCTGGGCGTGTAGCCATGAGGCGCCCGTGAAGAGGCCGGCAACTGCAAGGATTCCGAGGGTATACCTTGCCGTCATTACTTAATGATAGATCTTTTATGCGCGGCACCGGCGTTTTGCGTCGGATGGAATGATACAAGATGCACCTGAACACTGTAGATTGAAAGCATGCCCCACGTTCTGAGAATTACCGCGCTCGCCTGCGCCGCCGTCCTGGCCGCCGCTGCCGCCGATAACCAGCTCACCGCCCGGGAGAAGGCCGCCGGATGGCGTCTGCTCTTCGACGGCAGGTCGTACGCCGGTTGGGAAGACCCCGCCAAGAAGACGCCGCCGGGCGACGGGTTCACCATCGAGGAAGGCTGTATCAAATCGCTGCCGCACCCCAGTATCGAGGAGGACCTCTTCACGCGGGAGAGCTTCCAGGATTTCGAAATGGAGTTCGACTGGAAGATTTCTCCCGGGGGCAATAGCGGCTTGAAGTACCGCATACAGGAGCGCGTCATGCTGGCCGGCGAAGTCTCCGGCCAAAAGTTCGAAGACCGGGTGAGCGCGTCGATGAAGAACCGGCGCACGGACCGGCCGGCCAAGGGTCAGGAGTACGTCATCGGTTTCGAATACCAGGTGCTCGATAACGCCAAGAATCCCGATGCGCTGCGCGGCACCAACCACCAGGCAGGCGCGCTCTACGATATGCTCTCGCCCCTGAAGGACGCGACGAAGCCGGTGGGCCAGTTCAATCACTCGCGCCTGGTGGTGAAAGGCGATGCAGTCGAGCACTGGCTGAATGGCGTGAAAGTAGTGGATGGCAGCCTGAATGCGCCCGAGGTGGCCAAGGGCACGGGCGCACGTTGGGGAACGGGCTCGCCGGTCTACGAGTCGCTGGTGAAGCATCCGAAGAAGGAGTGCCAGATCTCCCTACAGAATCACTTTAGCGACGCGTGGTTCAAGAATATTAAGATTCGGAAGCTGTAAGGGGGATTTCACAGTTGGAGGTCTACCCAACTGACGGGGACGCCGTGTTCACGCTACCGGACATCGATCAGATCGACTTCTACGGGTCCGCATAGTTTCCCGTCCCGCGTCCGAGCTGCGCTCGGATGTACAAGGCAGAACCTTATCCCATCGCCCGCGTGCGAATCAGCTTGGGCAGCAGAATCAGCGCGCCGCCGTAGAGCAGCAGCGAGAGGAACAGCGCCGCCGTGCGATCCTGGTGCAGGTCTACGCCGATCATGCGATAGGCGCCGAGCACCATCACCGGGTATACCAAACGCCCAAACTCCGGGCGGTCCCAGCGCGCGCCTCCCCAGGCGAGCACCAGCGCCGCCGCCGAAAGCACGAAAGTGCGCAAGGTGGCGCAATAGGCGTGCGTCGCCTCCGCACCGAAGATCGCGTGATAGCCGGAGGTCAGCAGGCCGGCGGCAATACCAGCCACCAGGAGGACTGCGGTTCCCGCCACCAGAAGCCGCAGCGTGCGCGAACTCCAACTCGGGGACACGGCGGCGCCTTGGCGGGTTCCCATGACATAGCAAAGCACAGCCGTAAGCGCGCCGCTCCAGATGGCCCAAGGGGCGCCCCCGGGCCACACACGCTCGCCCAGCAGCAGGCCCACCGCCTGTTCCAGCGCGCTTGAGGCAGTCAGCGCGAGGAGCAGGAAAATGCAGCCGTGCACCTTGAGCGTCAGGCGCAGGAAAATGCCGCCCACCCAGATGGCCGCCACGGCCAGCACGCTCCACGCCACCGCCGCCGCGGCATCAGACAGCAGAATGCGGCTGCCGGCCACGGCGAGCAGAAAGGCGAAGGTGGAATAGGTGTAGAAGTTGCGGCCCAATTCTCCGCCGCGGTCAAGCCTCAGGAACGAAAAGAGGTAGCACGTGGCCGCGCACCCGAGCGCGAGCAGCCCGAGCGCGGGCGCTACCCGGGCATCGGCGCTGGTCAGTTGCAGCCCGCCGCCCACGCTGATGAGGAACGCTACCGCGCACTGCGCCGTCTCGAACCAGGTAAAGGTAAAGCCGCGCAGCAGCGTGCGCACGAAGGTGCTGGTCAGATAAATGCCCAGCAGCGCCACCTGCGCGCCCAGCAGCGCCGCATACGGGATGGCCGCGTAGCCTTCCGGCAAACCGTGCTCGTTGGTCACCAGCCAGGTGGCCAGCAACACCGCCAGATCGGCGGCGGTGGCCGTCAACCAGCGTCCGCTAAGCCAGTGATTCAGGCAGGCGGAGACTTCCATGGCCAGGGCGATGGCCAGAAACAGGAACGTGAAGGGCAGGACATCATGGGTGGCCAATAGCAGGGCGGCGCTGGTGCCGAGTCCGGCCAGTGTAGCGAAGGTGGCCACAATCAGCAAGTCCTTGCGCCAGGACACGGCCAAGCCGAATAGGGTGAAGGCCAACAGCGTCGCCGCCGCCGTCCAGGTGGAGATGGCATGGAAGCTGGTGGTGGCCTCGAACAGCAGCGGGGAGACCACCAGCGCGGAAGTCAGCCCGTGCAGCGCGGCTTCCAGACGGCGCGCCGCCGGAGTGCGCGCCGCCCAGACCAGCCACAGCATGGCGTAGACCAAGCCTATGACCACGCCCATCTTGGGCGAGAAGGTCCCGGCATCGGTGAGCGCGCGCAACAGGAAAGCGCCCGCCAGGCCGAGCAGCGCGCGGCCGAGAGCGGGTAGGAGCGAGGTAGGGGAGTCCAGTATCCCTGGCAGTTGAGGCACTTCCGGCAACCGCTCCCGGGCGGCCGCGGCCGGGATGGGAGCTTCGCCACTCATCCCCATCGCCGTCTCCATGCGGGCCACGCGAGCCTGAAGTTCGCGAACCTCAACAATCAGCGCGTCCCATTCGGGTTGCGGCACGGCAACCTCCTCAGGCTTTGTGAGCCTCGCTTTCCTGCCACGGGGGCAGGAGTTTTACCAACACGAAAAAGATGACAAACGGTAGTAACATCAGCGCGATCGCCGCCAGCAAGCCTTCGCGCGTGACTAAGTCGACTTTGTAAGTAGTGTAACCCAGGAAACTCTTGGAAAATAACTGGCCGCCGATCACCACGTTCCAGCGCATGGCGAAGATGCCGATCATGGTCAGCGAACACGCCGTCACATACATCACGCGCCGCTTCGCCTCGCGGAATTTCCAGAGTTGATTAGCGGCCAGCAGCGCGAGCGGAATCACCGTACCCAGGCAAATCTGTAGGACGACGTGAGAGTACCACAGCCGCGTGTGTACCATGAAATCCAGGCTGCGGAAGCTTTCGTCGCTCTCATAAGTGCGGTGGATCAGGTCCAGCATTTCCAAAGTGAAATCGATCACGAAGGTGTAGAAGAGATACTTGGCGATGGTGTCCGCGCACCGCATGTCAATGGGCCACTTCTTCAACTTCATGGAAGCCATATAGAGCAGCAGGACTGCCGCGATGCCCGACACCATGGCCGAGAACAGGAACACGATCGGCATCAGCGGCGTGCTCCACCAGGGGTTGGCCTTGATGGAGCCGAAGATGAAGCCCACATACCCGTGCAGCAGGAATGCCGAGGGAATGCCGATCACGGTGACGGCGTAGCCTACCTTGTCGTCAATCCGGAGGGCATCGGGACTGACGTTCATCGAACCCAGCGTGAGCGCCCGGTAGACCAACCGTAGGAAGCCCTTGGAGCTTTCGGCCAGGCGCACGATATCGCTGCGATACTCCAGCCAGATTTCCAGTAACAGCACCACGGTGAGATACCACAGGTAGACGAACCCGAACATAGCCATGGCCGAGGAGCGGTGCGGCGTGGTGTACATCTCGAAGGAGCGTTCGGGATGGCCCAGGTGTAGTTGCAAAGGCAGCGGCGCCACCAGCAGGAACGCCAGCGCCGTGAGCAGCGCCAGCCGGTAAGTGGGGCGTACCGCGTCCACTTTGAAGACGCGCTCCAGCGACGCCAGGATAAACGCTCCGGCCACCAGGCCGGTGACAAACGGGTAGAGCACGATCAACAGGCTCCACTGCAACTCCACCTCGTTGGGATACATGAAACCGTCTACGCCAGGAATCATCGTTTCGCTTCTCCTATCGCACCGAGCCGTCGAGGTTCTTGTAATAGACCTTGGCCCCCGTTGCCATGTTCGGCTTCAGCACCGCGACTTTGTTGTTACGCAGGAACTCGTGCACCGGGTCGTTGGGGTTCTTGAAATCCACCAGTTGCCGCGCGCCGGTAGGGCAATTCTCGCAACAGGCCGTGGTCAACCCCTGGGTGATGCGGTGGTAGCAGAGCGTGCACTTATCCACGGTTTCGGTTTCGGGGTGCAGATAGCGGCAGCCGTAGGGGCAGGCCTGCACACAGTAACGGCAGCCTAGACAGTAGTCCTGGTCCACCAGCACCACGCCGTCCGGGCTGACGAAGGTGGCGCCCACCGGACAGACCTGCACGCAGGGGGAATCCGCGCATTGGTTGCAGAGCTTAGGAACGAAGAAGCTCTTGAGGCTAGTCTGTTTGGAGGGCGGAAAGCCGTCGATGGCGCCCTGCGGGGAACTGACGCGCGGATTGACGTAGCCTTCGGGGACTTCGTAGCGCTCCACCCAGGTGCGGAAATAATCCTTGGGGACTTGGTTTTCATTGGAGCAGGCGTGCACGCAGTTACCGCATCCGATGCACTTATCGATATCGATAATCATGCCCCACCAGTGGCTGGCCATCCGGTAGGAATCGGGCGGCGGTTTGGCGCCGGTGATCTGTTCGAAGGTCGCGCCCACACTGGCAATCATGAGGAGCTTGCCGCCCACGCTCAATATGTCTCGACGGGTGATTTCCATAAGTCTGCTCCTGTCCCTCAGAGTTGCGGATTGTGCGGCTTATGGCACTGGTTGCAGGCCATGCCGCCGGAGTGCTCGGTGGAGACGACCTGCGGAAAGGTCTTAGGCTTCGCCGTGTCCTTTTCGTGGCACCGGACGCAGAGCGTGGCGACCGTGGGCAGCTTCGGAATGTTCGCGCCCGGGTCGTCGGCGTGCTTTGCCAGCGGTCCGTGACAGGTCTCGCAGGCCACGTGAGCGTGTTTGCCGCTGGCGCGGACCTTGCCTTCCTCGTCATGGCACAGCACGCAGGCGCCTTGCCCGGCGTAGGCCACGGGATGCTGGCGGATGGCCGCCAGCGCGCCGGGCCGGTAGTGGCCGTACTGGCCGAATCCCTTGGGAACCACGGCGGCGCGAATCACCATAAAGAGACCCAGGCCGGCCAGCAGCACGATTGCCGGCCGAATCAGATGTCCCGAATCCCGGATGAACTTCTGCACTCAAACCCCCGACAGCGCGAAATGCGTACGTTTGGGCGTTGCACGAAGGAGACCAAACGGCCTTATAGCCTGAAATTGGTCAGTTTTGCGGGGATCTTCAACAGTTAATGTCGTCGCGGTATCCAAAAAACTGGGTGAAATGGCGCAAAGTGGGGGGCGAAGGTCGCAAGATTTCGCCCAAATGCCGGGGCGTTGGTGGCCGGGCGTTGCGGTTGCGGCGGCCTCGCGTTGGACGTAACCTGAACGCATGAGATATCTCTTCGGTTTTCTGATGTGCTTGCCCCTTTGTGCCCAGGCGCCTCCGGAGCGGCCCAAGGTTTTCGGCGTGGCCCACTCTTCCATCTTCGTCAGCGACCTGGCCAAGGCGCGCGCATTTTACGAGGACTTTCTCGGCTACGTGGGCCTCTTCGACCCGGACGGGACGCGCGTGGAGCTGATGGAAGTCGAACCAATCGACGGCAAGGTGGCGATTTCTTCCACGCTCCCACCGCCCAGGTAGTAAGAAAGCTGGTGCCCCGACCGTGAGGGAGGGGTGGCGCCCAACAGCACCCCTCCGAACCGCGGGAAACGCGTCCGGCTTGCAATTAGTCCTGCTGGGTGCTACATCCAAGACATTCGTAGGAGAACATGTCCATGCAACGTAGGAACTTCTTTGGGTCGATGGGCGTTGCGGGACTGCTCGGGCTGACCGGTGCGCGCCATCTGGTGGCGCAGGAGCAGGCTGCCCGCGCCACGCGCGCCATGCCCATCCCGAAAATCAAAGATATCAGCGTCATTGAGTGCCAGCCCGCCGGCGTGCGGCTCACCGTGGTCAAGATCACCACCGACCAGGACGGCCTATACGGGTACGGTTGCGCCACCTTCACGCAACGCGCCGACCTGGTCAAACCGGCGGTGGAGCGGTACCTCAAGCCGTTCCTGCTCGGCAAGACGACGGACCGGATCGAAGACATCTGGCAGTCCTGTTACGATAGCTCCTACTGGAAAAACGGCCCGGTGCTGAACAACGCGATCAGCGGCGTGGATCAGGCGCTCTGGGACATCAAGGGCCGGCAGGCGGGCATGCCGGTTTATCAGCTTGCGGGCGGGAAATGCCGCGAAGCCGTCGATTGTTACACCCACGCCGATGGCGCGGATTTTCCCAACGTGGTGGAATCGGCGCGCCGCTTCATGGCGCAGGGATTCCGCCACGTCCGCGTGCAGGTCGGCATTCCCGGCATGGCCGGCTATGGCAGTGCGCGCGGCACGGCCTCCGTGAAGGCTCTACACAGCAAGCCGGTATTTGAGCCCGCCGCGTATACCCGCCGTGCGCTCAAGCTCTTTGAGGTCTGCCGTCAGGAACTGGGCGACGAAATCGAATTGCTGCACGATATGCATGAGCGGGTTTCGCCGAATCAGGCCGTGCAATTCTGCAAAGACGCCGAGAAGTTCAAGCTGTTTTTCATCGAAGACCCGCTCTCGCCGGAAGACCTCGGGTATTTCCGCCAGATCCGTCAGCAGTGCGCCACCCCCATCGCCATGGGCGAACTCTTTAATAGCCCGCACGAATGGATTCCGCTGATTGGGGAGCGGCTGATCGATTACATCCGCGTACACGTCTCGCAAGCCGGCGGCTTCACTCCGGCCCGCAAAATCGCCATCCTGGCTGAACTCTACGGCGTGAAGACTGCGTGGCACGGCCCCGGCGACGTATCTCCCATCGGACACATGGCGAATGTAACTCTGGACCTGGTGAGTTATAACTTCGGCATTCAGGAATACTCCGCCTTCAATCAACGAACCCAGGAGATTTTCCAGGGCTGCCCGGAGATGAAGGATGGCTACTTATGGGCCAACGAAAAGCCCGGCTGGGGGATCGAGATCGATGAGAAAGCCGCCGCCAAGGCGCCGTTCACCAGTCCGGCCAACGGTCTGAATGGCGGTTGGGGCGAGATCCGCCGCATCGATGGCACCGTGATCAAACAATAAGCGGTTGTCGCTTCGGCCCCAGGCCGGGGCACCCCGCAACTTCGCCGCAGCCAGTGGGATAAGCCTCCTGGCTTGTCTATCCGCGCGAAGCCCGGACTCCCTTGCATTTTGCGCCGCCTGCGCGCCTGCGCGTCAAACAGGAGGCCTGGTTGGTTCCGTCTCCGCGTGTCGGGAGCCCCCGCTACACTTCAACCGTTTTCGAGCAGCGCCAGAAGTTTCTCCTGGACGCTTTCGGCGGTGGGATTGTCCTCCGTGATCACCAGAATCGTGTCGTCCCCGGCGATGGTGCCGACCACTTCCGGCCACTTCTCGCCATCCAGCGCGACGGCCACGGAGTTGGCGTGCCCGGGCGAGGTCTTGAGGATCACCTGGTTCTGCGCGCGCAGCACGTCGCGCAGGAATTCGGCGGCCAGCAGGGAGAACGCCGGGCCGGCCTCCTCGGGCGCCATCTCTTTGTAGCCTTCCCGCGTCTTGACCAGGCGCAGGTCGCGGATGTCGCGCGACAGCGTCACCTGCGTAGCGGCGATACCTTGACTCTTCAACTCGCCTGAGAGTTCTTCCTGGGTGGAAATTCCCTTGCTGCGGATCAATTTCAGAATCTGGCCTTGACGATAACTTTTAGTCATACGATCAACTTTCCGAGTGTTTCTTTGGCGCGTGCCAGCGCCTGGGCCACAGCCGTGTATCCGGTGCCGCCCGGGATTTCGCGCGACTTCATTCCTTCGGCGGGATTGAGCAGCGCCACGAAATCGGCGGTGAATTCGGGGGCGAAGCGGTGCATCTCTTCGGCCGTCCAATCGGCGGGCCGCTTGCCCGAGTTCACGCTTTCCAGCACGAAGCGTCCCACAATCTGGTGCGCCTGGTGGAACGGGGTGCCGGCGCGGGCCAGCGCCTCGGCGAGGTCGGTGGCCACCACCCAACTTTCTTCGGCGGCGGCGGCGGGCCGAGCCGGGTTGAGGCGGGTGGAATCGATCACGCTCGCCATCATGAGCAGCGAATCGGCCAACTGGTCGGCGGCATCGAAGAGCGGAATCTTATCCTCCTGCATGTCGCGATTGTAAGTCATGGGGAGGCCCTTCATGGTGACCAATAGCGAGGTGAGACAGCCTATGACACGGCCGCTTTTTCCGCGGATGAGCTCGAGCGAATCGGGATTCTTCTTCTGCGGCATGAGGCTGGAGCCGCTGGTAACGTTGTCGCCCAGTTCCAGCCAGCCGAACTCCTCGCTGGAATAGAGAATCCAGTCCTCGGCGAGGCGGCTCAGGTGGATCATGGTCACGGTGGAAGCGTAGAGGAAGTCGAGGGCGAAATCGCGGTCGCCGGAGACATCCATGCTGTTGCGCGTGATGCCCTCGAAGCCGAGATCGCGGGCAATGGCCTCACGGTCGAAAGGAAAGCCGCTGCCGGCAAGCGCGCCGGAACCGAGGGGAAGAATGTTGGCGTGGCGGCGCGCATCTTCGAAGCGCTCCCAATCGCGCAGGAACATCTCGAAGTAGGCCAGCAGGTAGTGCGGCCACAGCACGGCCTGGGCGCGGCGCATGTGGGTGTACCCGGGGATGATGGCGCCGGAGTACGTCTGCGCGAGTTCCAGCAGATGCCCCATCACGGAGCAGAGCAGCCCCTGCAGATCGGCGCACTCCTCGCGCAGCCACATACGGGTATCCAGCGATACCTGCTCATTGCGGCTGCGGCCGGTGTGGATCTTGTCGGCCACCTTGCCGGCGCGCTCCTTCAACTTGCGGATGACCAGCGTGTGCACGTCTTCGTCGGTGGCGCCTGCATAGAAGGCGGGGGCGGCGGCTTCCGCGCGGATCTGTTCGAAGGCATCCACGATCTGCGCGCGCTCTTCGGCGGTGAGGATGCCGACGTGCTCCAGGGCGCGCGCGAAGGCCTGCGAACCGCGGATATCGCAATCGAGCAGCCGGCGGTCGAAGTTTAGGGAGTTGCCGAAGCGCTCGAACACCTCGCCCGGTCCGCTTTCAAACCGTCCGCCCCAGAGCTTCATTTCGATTTGCCGCCGAGCGCGGCCCGCACCTTCATGGGCAGTCCGATGAGGTTGATGAAGCCGAGCGCGTCCTTCTGGTCGTAGCTGGCCCCCATGGTGAAGCTGGCGATATCGAGCGAGTAGAGCGAGAACGGCGATTGGCGCGAGAGCGGCGTGATGTTGCCCTTGTAGAGCTGCAGCTTCACGGTGCCCGTGGTGGTTTCGCAAACCTTGTCGAAGAAGGCGTCCAGCGCTTCGCGGAGCGGCGTGAACCAGAGGCCGTTGTAGACCATCTCGGCCCAATCGAGCGCCAGTTTCTGCTTGTAGTGGAGCGTGTTCTTGTCCAGCGTGAGGGCTTCCAGTTCGCGGATGGCGAACATGATCAGCGATCCGCCGGGCGTTTCGTAACAGCCGCGCGATTTCATGCCCACGAAGCGGTTCTCCACCAGGTCAATGCGCCCGATGCCGTGCTCGGCGCCGATGGCGTTGAGGGTTTCCAGCAGCTCGAAGGCCTTCATGCGCTTGCCATCCACGGAGACGGGGATGCCTTTCTCGAAACCGATGGTGACCTCGCCCGGCCTGTCCGGGGCTTGGGCCGGACTCTTGGTGAGCATCCAGATTTCGTCGGGCGCGGCGTTGGCCGGGTCTTCCAGCGCGCCGCCCTCGTGGGAGATGTGCCAGATATTGCGGTCGCGGCTGTAGATCTTGGCGGTGGAGGCGGAGATGGGAATTTGGTGCGCGCGCGCGTAATCGATGGCGTCCTCGCGGGAGACGATGTTCCATTCGCGCCACGGTGCGATGACGGGCAGGTGCGGGGCCAGCGCCTTGTAGGTCAGCTCAAAGCGGACCTGGTCGTTGCCCTTGCCCGTGCAGCCGTGCGACAGGGCGTCGCAGCCGCTAGAGAGTGCCACTTCCACCTGCTTCTTGGCCAGCAGGGGGCGCGCGATGGACGTGCCCAGCAGGTACTTGTGCTCGTAGACGCCGCCCGAGCGCACCAGCTTCCAGAGATATTGCGAGACGAACTCCTCGCGCATGTCCTCTATATACACTTCGGCGGCGCCGCTGTTGCGCGCCTTCGCTTCCAGGCCGGTGAGCTCATCTCCTCCCTGGCCGATATCGCCGCACACCGCGACCACTTCGCACCCGTAGTTTTCCTTCAACCACGGAATGATGACGGAGGTATCCAATCCGCCCGAGTAGGCGAGCGCTACTTTCTTCGGTTTGCTCATGTAATGTCTCTATTCTCTCGTAGCTCAGGCTCCCTGGGAAGCTGAGAACCAACAATTGATGGCCGCCGATGAACGCCGATGAACGCCGATAAGCATTAAGTCAGCATCATCAGCAGCAGGGCTTTTTGAGCGTGCAGCCGGTTTTCCGCCTGGTCGAAAACCACCGAGCGGGGGTGTTCCATGATGGAATCGGTAACTTCTTCGTCGCGCTTGGCGGGCAGGCAGTGCATGAAGACGGCGTCGGGCCGCGCTTGCGCGAACAGTGTGTCGTTCACCTGGTAGCGGCGGAAGGCGCGCTTGCGTTCCACGGCTTCCTGCTCCTGGCCCATGCTGGCCCAGACGTCGGTGTAGACCGCGTGCGCTCCGGCTGCCGCGGCGGCGGTATCGTGCGTAATCAGCAGGCGCGCGCCGGTGATGGCGGCGAGCCCTTCGGCCTGAGTGACAATTTCCGGATTGGGCAGGTATCCCTCCGGGCAGGCCAGGGCGAAATCCATGCCGAGGCGCAATCCGGTCAACATGAGCGACTGAGCCACGTTGTTGCCATCGCCGATAAACGTAAGCTTGAGTCCGTTCAACCGCGAGACGCCGAAGTGCTCGCGGATGGTCTGCACATCGGCCAGCGCCTGGCAGGGATGATAAAGATCGCTCAGGGCGTTGATGACGGGGACGCGCGACCACTCGGCCAAGCCATCCACCGTGGTCTGCAGGAAGACGCGCGCCACCAGGCCATCCACCCAGCGATCCAGGTTGCGGGCGACATCCTTCAGGGGCTCGCGGACGCCGATGGGGCCTTCCAGAAAGACGCTTCCGCCGCCCATCTGCTTCATGGCGAGCTCAAAGGTGAGCTTGGTGCGCAGTGAGGGCTTTTCGAACAGCATGCCGACATTCTTGCCGTCGAGCGCGTGCGCGTAGTCGCCGGGCGAAGCTTTGACTTCGGCGGCGAGGTCGAGAAGGTAGAGGAGTTCGTCGTCCGTGAGGTCGAGATCCTTCAGGAAGTCCGGTGCGGCGGTTTTGAGGATTTGGTTCGGAGCAAACATGGTGTCCACGGAAAACGCCTCGATTGAATGTTTATTCACCTGAATGAATAATCACACATTTTGAAAGCCGGAGTCAAGTCTGAGCGGCGGGGGAGTAACATAGGGAAGGTGTTATATGAATAAAAAGGTCCGGTTGACCGCGACTGCCGTTTTAGCCGCTCTTGTGCTGTCGGCTTGTTCGGAAGCTCCAAAAACAACAGCCAAGGTTGAGACTGAAGCCAAGAAGGAGCCTGTCAAGGCCCCGGAGGCCATAGCCGCACAGCAGGCGTACTATGAAATGTACAAGACGGCGCGCGGCTGGGCCACCGATCTGCTGGCACTCAGCGTAACCTCTGGCGAGGTGCCGAATATCACGAATGAGGAAGGCAAGGCCGGGCTTTGGACTGCCGTCTTCGTTTCCCCAAGCCGCAGGGAGGCCCGGAGCTTCACCTACGCCGTGGTCACCAACGGAGACAACCGAAAGGGAGTCAACGTGGGCAACGTGCTGTCCTGGGGCGGCGCCACAAAAACGAGCAAGCCGTTCTCCAACAGCGAGTTTGTGGTGGATTCCCATGATGCCTACAAAACCGCGTTTGAAAAGGCGGGGGACTGGCTGAAGAAGCACCCGAACCAGCGGGCGACGTTCCGGTTGGGCAATGCATCGCGGTTCGCGGCGCCGGTGTGGTACATCATGTGGGGAACCACCAAGGATGGCTATGCGGCACTAGTGAATGCCACAACAGGCGCCATCGAAAAGTAGCGCGCGCGAGGCGTACGTCGTGCCTACGGACGTAATCCGGCATGGGATGTTCCGGCTTCCTGCTGAATAAGACCACAGGATATAATTGTCGCTGAAAGGTCCGCATCCATGAAAATTCGTCCTGAAGATGCTCTGGAGTACCACTCCTCATCTCCCGCCGGCAAACTGTCGGTGATCCCGACCAAGCCATGCCGCACCCAGCGAGATCTCAGCCTGGCTTACACGCCGGGCGTTGCCGTACCTTGCCTGGAAATCGAGCGCGACCCCAGCCTCGCCTACAAATACACGGCCAAGGGAAACCTGGTTGGCGTCGTCTCTAACGGCACCGCCGTGCTGGGTCTGGGCAATATCGGCGCGTTGGCCGGGAAGCCCGTGATGGAAGGCAAAGCGGTTCTCTTCAAGCGCTTTGCCGATATCGACGTTTTCGATATCGAGCTCGACACCACGGATCCGGAAGAGATCATCCGCACCTGCCAGATTCTGGAGCCCACTTTCGGCGGCATCAACCTGGAAGATATTAAAGCGCCGGAATGTTTCTACATCGAAGAGACGCTGTGCAAGACGATGAAGATTCCCGTGTTCCACGACGATCAGCACGGCACGGCGATCATCAGCGGCGCGGGCCTGCTCAATGCGTTGGAACTGGGCGGGAAGAAAATCGCCGATATCAAGGTGGTGTTCAACGGCGCCGGCGCGGCCGCCATTTCCTGCGCGGCGCACTACGTGCGGCTGGGCGTGCGCCTGGAAAACATCGTGATGTGCGACACGAAGGGCGTGATTTTTGAAGGCCGCACCGAGCACATGAACCCTTATAAGGCGCGGTATGCGTCCCAGACCGCCGCGCGCACGCTACAGGAAGCCATGGTGGGCGCCGACGTCTTCTTCGGGCTTTCGAGCGCCGGCTGCGTGACGCGGGAGATGGTGAAGGGCATGGCGCCGGACCCCATCATCTTCGCCATGGCGAACCCCGATCCGGAGATCAGCTACGAGGACGCGAAGGCCGCCCGGCCCGACGCCATCGTGGCCACCGGGCGCAGCGACTATCCTAACCAGGTGAACAACGTCCTGGGCTTCCCGTTCATCTTCCGCGGCGCGCTGGACGTGCGCGCCACCACCATCAATGACGAGATGAAGCTGGCGGCCACCCTGGCGCTGGCCGCTCTCGCCAAGGAAGACGTGCCCGACAGCGTGCTGCGCGCCTACTCCATCGACCGCCTGGCGTTTGGGCGCGAGTACATTATTCCCAAGCCGTTCGACCCGCGCGTGTTGATCTGGGAGGCGTCGGCGGTGGCGCAGGCCGCCATGGATACAGGCGTGGCGCAGCAGCCGGTGGACATCAAGCAGTATCGCGAGGAACTGGAAAGCCGCCTGGGCAAGGCCAACGAAGTCATGCGCGGCATGATCAACAAGGCGCAGCGGCAGCCCAAGCGGATTGTGTTCACCGAAGGCGAGGAAGGCAAGATCCTGCGCGCCTGCCAGATCCTGCTGGACGAAAAGATCGCCCTGCCCATCCTGCTGGGCGACGAGTCCAGGATCCGCGCCAAAGTGGAAGAACTGCACCTCCACCTGGATGGCGTCCGGATCGTCGATCCGCACAGCTTCGCGCGCCTGGCTGAGTATACCGAGGAGTTCTACGCGCTGCGGCAGCGCAAGGGCATCACGCGCACCGAAGCCGAGCAGACCATCCTGAACCCCACCACATTTGGCAGCATGATGCTGCGCCTCGGTGATGCCGACGCGCTCATCGGCGGGCTGACGACGCACTATCCGGACACCATACGGCCGGCGCTTGAGGTGATCGACGTGCGGCCCGAGCTGCGCCGGGTGGCCGGCGTGTACGTGCTGATCACGCCGAAGGGCGACATTTACTTCCTGGCTGACGCCACGGTCAACATTGAACCGACGGCGGAAGATCTGGCCGAGATCGCCATTATGTCGGCCGAGAAGGCGAGGCGCTTCAACCAGGAGCCGCGCGTGGCCATGCTCAGCTTCTCCAACTTCGGCAGCACGCGTCACGCGCTCTCCGACAAAGTTCGCCGGGCGGTGGAACTGGTCCGCCTGAAAGCGCCGGGCCTGATGATCGATGGCGAAATGCAGGCCGATACGGCGGTGACGCCGGCGATCATCGAGGAGACCTACCCGTTCAGCACGCTGAAGGGCGGCGCCAATGTGCTGATCTTCCCGAACCTGGAATCGGGGAATATCGCTTACAAGCTGCTCCAGCGGATCGGCGGCGCCGAACTGATCGGCCCGCTGTTAACGGGGTTGAGCCAGCCGGTGCATGTATTGCAGCGCGGCAGCGAAGTCAACGACATCGTACACGTGGCCGCGGTCGCCGTGGTGGACGCGCAGGAAGTCGGCAAGCCCTACGTCACGCTGACCGGGGTCGCGGCGGAGAAGTAGCGCTGTTCACTTCGCAGAGTGGAATCTCGTATCGATACTAAGAGCAAGCCCAACACCAGGGAGGTTGTTCCTGATCAAGCCGCGACAGCTCTAAGCCCCAAAAGCCGCGCGCGGATTCTCCCACATCAACACGGGAACCTGCGCCGGCTCGAGCCGCGGCAGAAAATCGCTGTACAAGTAAGTGTACCCGCGGAACTCACCCCCGCCCGCCTCACCCACGTGATACCAGCCGGCGTCTTGTGATACCAGCGTTCGCCGCAGCAGCCCTTTCGCCGCCAGGAAACGAACACACTGGAGATGGAACTCGGCCGTCTTCGGCCCGATCCCATCGAACTCCACCCATGCCCCCGCCCGCGCGACCTTCTCGTGCAGTCCGTGATCCCGTTCATTCTGGGCATGAACCCAGACGAACTTCGCGGGACTGACCCTCTCGGCAGTAACGATTTCCAACTGCTCTGCGGCAGCAGCCCCGTCACCGGTATGCGAAGCAATCGTCAATCCGGTCTCGCGCGAAGTGATCGCCGCGGCTCGTGCCAGCTTGCGGTCTAGCTCATCAAGCGGCCCCCGATTGACGCCGATCTTAATGAACCGCGGCCGCCAAGCCTCGCGCGTCTCCGCCACCCACCGTTTCGCGAGTTGCGCAGCCGTTTCACTTCGCGCAAACGCCGGCACAAACCTATGGTCCGCTGCGCCGTACAAGCCGGTATTCGACCAGATCTCAAGGCTCGCGGCATCGGAAAGCCGCGCCAGTAGCTCCGGGTCCCTCCCCAGATAATTCGGCGTACACTCAAGCAGCCGCCGGCAGCCCAACCGTCGCAACTCTTCGAGCTTGGGCCGCGCGATGCGCAACACCTCGTCGCGGTCGTACCGCCCCGGCCGTATTTGATCGGCCCCCACGAAATCGACCAGGACGTGCTCATGCACCAGCACCGATGCCATCTGGCTCGCAAGCGGGGCCCCGCCCGCCAGCGACAAAAACTCGCGCCGTCTCATATCTTGTATTCTCCGCCGGAATGCCCATCCGCATCAATGCTCGCGCGCCAGATTTCCGTGCACTACAATGGACCAAGGAGAACTTATGGATCGTCGCGAGTTCCTTGGCGCTGCAGCGGCTATGACGGCCACGTCGGCGTACGGTTCGGTGGCACCTCTGCCCCGCCGCGTTTACAAGAACGGCATTGACCTCTCCGTCATCGCCTTCGGCGGCATCGTGGTTTGTGGTCTTTCGCAGAAAGAGGCCTCAAGCCGCGTCGCAGAAGCGTACAACCGAGGCGTGAACTACTTCGACTGCGCCCCGTCGTACTTCGCTGGTGAAGCGGAAATCAAACTCGGTGAAGCGTTGAGGCCATATCGCAGCAAGGTCTTCCTTGCAGAAAAGACTACGCATCGCGACGCGAAGGGTGCACGCGAGGAGTTGGAGCGCACCCTGCAGCGTTTCCACACCGATCATCTGGATCTCTACCAGTTTCACGCCGTCAGCTCGATGGAAGATGTCGATAAGATCCTCGCGCCGGCCGGAGCTGCGGAGACGTTTCTTGCGGCCAGGAAGGCGGGCAAAGTCAGGCATCTCGGTTTCTCCGCCCACAATGCGCCGGCCGCCCTCCGCCTCATGGACGCGCTCGAACTGGACAGCGTTCTGTTCCCGGTCAATGTCAACGCGTGGGAGAACGGCGGCTTCGGCCCGCAGATTCTAGCCAAGGCGAAATCGAAGGGCATGGCCCGCATGGCATTGAAGGCCCTTGCATTTGGCAAGTGGCCCGTGGATATGAAAGAGAGCGATCGTAAGTATCCGAAGTGCTGGTATCAACCCATCGACGATCGCGAGATGGCTCGCTTGGCGCTGCGATTCACCTTAAACCAGGAGATCACTGCTGCCGTGCCTCCTGGCGACGAGCGTATCTTCGATATGGCGCTGCAACTTGCCTCAATGCCGCTGCCCCCGTTGAGCGCGGTGGAATTGATGGGACTGAAAACCAAAATATCTTCCCTTGAGCCGGTCTTCCGGGCGTGACGCGCGTCGCCTACCCGCGGTCCGAAGTCTGCCGCTGGGGAACTGGCGGATGCGTCCTGTGGAATGCCGCTCACGTCGTTGGCCACCCCTCAGTCCATGTTGACGGGAAGCCGCCATCGCGGACTTTGGCCCGCCCGGTGGTCCCGAATCCGACGTTCTGAGCGATAGGTCCTCCCTGGTTGCCCAGCGCTTACCAATAGCTGGCGAGAACAGCCATCGCGCCACAAAGCCCTCGTGGCGAAGTTCGCCGGCCGCCGAATGTTCGGAAACTACGCGATAGCGCGCGGCGAATGTATGATCGGTAAGAACCTATGGGCGATCTTCAAGAACAATTCGGCCAGATCGACATCTACCTTTTCGATCAACTGCTCCGAGGCTGTATTGGGCCGGGGATGCGAGTGCTCGATGCCGGCTGCGGTTCCGGCCGCAACCTGGTCTACTTTCTCAAGGAGGGGTACGACGTGTTCGGCGTGGACACGGACCCGAACGCAGTGGAGTACACGCGCAGCCTCGCTGCATCCTGCGCGCCGGCTCTACCCCCAGGCAACTTTCGGGTGGAGGCCGTCGAAGAAATGGCCTTTGCAGATGCCTTCGCCGACCTCGTGCTGAGTAGCGCCGTGCTCCACTTTGCGCGCTCCGACGATCATTTTGCAGCGATGCTGCGCGGCACGTGGCGGGTATTGAAGCCGGGAGGGTTGCTGTTCTGCCGGCTGGCGTCGTCGATTGGAATGGAACATCAAGTCCAGCGCGTGGCCGGACGCCGCTTCCAATTGCCCGACGGTTCGGAGCGCTATCTGGTGGACGAGGCGCTCTTGTTACGGCTCACAGAGGAGCTTGGTGGG
>JANYJN010000715.1 GCA_025358475.1 Candidatus Solibacter sp. | reverse complement strand
TTCGACGGATTCATGGTCAGGGTGGGGTTGGCCGGCTCTTCGAGCGGCGCGTTCAGCGTGATGGACCACACCATCAGGATTATGGTTAGGATGATGGCCGCCAGAAACTCGATACGCAGCAGATACGGCCACACGTGGACTTCGCGCGCCCACTCCGGGCGCCACGGCTGAGTCTTGCGGTGATGGGTCTTGGCCATCTCGGGGTTGGCCTCAAGCTGCGCGATCAAGCGGTCGTTGGCGAACGCCTGCCGCAAGCCGTACCAGGTGTAGAACGGCACCACGAACAGCAACAGCACGATGGGCACGTTGTCCGGCGTGCTCAGGATGGTCCAGAGTTGATGCAGATCCATGTTTAACCCTTCGGCGGTTGATACCTTCGGCTTAGACCTTCTTGGGTTCCTTGATTTCGCTTTCCAGCATCATCGGCGCCGGGCCCGAAATGCCGCCGTCTTTGCGCACCCGCCAGAAGTGCACAATCATGAACAGGCTGGCGATGATGGGGATGGCCACGCAGTGCCAGATGTAGGCGCGAAGGAGCGCGTTGGAATCCACGATGGAACCGCCCAACAGGCCGAAGCGCACGTCGTTGAACGCTGTCATTCCCATCTGCGGGCCGAAGGGCCCGTCGTGCCCCAATAAGGGAGTGGCGCGCGCCATGTTCGTCCCCACGGTGACTGCCCAGAACCCCAGTTGATCGTCGGGCAGCAGGTAGCCGGTGAAGCTGAGCAGCAGGGTGAGCACGAGGAGCAGCACGCCCACCACCCAGTTGAACTCGCGCGGTTTTTTGTAACTGCCGGTGAGGAACACGCGGAACATATGCAGTTCCACCATGATCACCATCAGGTGCGCGCCCCAGCGGTGCATGTTGCGCAGCAACTTGCCGAAGGGAACGTCGTTCTCCAGGTACAGGATATCGCGGAAGGCGATCACCTTGGAGGGATGGTAGTAGAACATCAGGAGCGCCCCGGTGAAGACCAGCGTGATGTAAATATAGAACGTCATGCCGCCCATGCCCCAGGTATAGTTGTAGGCCACCGCGTCGCGATTAATCTTGGCGGGGTGCAGGTGGAGGAAGACGTTGCTGAGCACGCCAAGGGCGCGGCTGCGCGGGGTTTCGTCGTGCTTGACGCGCAGGATACTCTTCCAGACGTCGGTCTTGGCGGGCGCCTTGACCGTGGTTTTCAATTCTTCGACGGCGCGCGCCTGCACGGCCTTGGCCTCGGCCAGGACGGCGGCCAGTTTGCTCTCGCCGGGCGGGCCGTCGCCGGCTGGAGTGCCATTGTGTCCATTGGTATCAGGCATGTTGGGTCCTCAGCCCCGGATGATTGCGCCGGGTTCGTTAAATTGGCTCGGCTCGCCCTTGGGCCAGCGGTAGACGTGGCTGAGGTCCACCACAATCTGTCCCTCGGGATCCAGTTCGACATGCGCCCGGTCCATGGGGCGCGGCGCCGGACCCTCGAAGTTGACGCCTTCGGGATCGTATCCGCTGCCGTGGCACGGGCACTTAAACTTGTTCTCGCTCGGCTTCCAATCGGGCGTGCAACCCAGATGCGTGCAGATGGCGGAGATCACGAAGATACCCTCGGTGTTACGGACCACCCAGATGCGGTATTGATTCTGAAATTTGGTATCCACCCCGAAGCCGAAATCCGAGGGGTAGCCGATGCGGAACTTGACCTTCGGTTCGAAGAGGGCTCGCGGATAGAAGAAGCGCAGAAACATCAGGAAGTTGACGCTCAGCGTGCCCAGCACCGCCGCCATGACAAACTTTCTACGGCGCGCGATTATTTTGCCTTGGCCGGCTGCCTCGCCCCTGGAAAACATGGATCGGAGCGCCTGCCCCAGGGACGGCTTCGTCCTCGGCCCAGGCGGCGCGGAGCCGACGGGCTCTATCGTAGAATTCGCCATCTTGTCCCCATGTCCGGAATTGCTCCGGGCCAAATCCCTCTGCGTTGCACGGACCAGCGATTGTTAGAAGCCAGAGAATTTATACCAAAGCCACTAATTGATTGCAAGCGCGGGTGAATCGGGTACGAAACCCCCGGTTGCTTTTGGAGGTTAAGATACACCCCGGTGCTTGCGCGGACAGGAAAATTGCCCGCACAGGCTGGTCAATGGCGGGTAGCGAGTCAACATGCCGCTCCCCAGGGAGCTGATCGGCGGTTCCGCCGTCCCCCTACAAATTTCGGTGGGCAACTACACCAGCCCCCCGGCACTATGGCGGCGGTGCAGCCGGCGCGTTCTTCCAGTTGGGCAGGCGCTTTTCGCCTGCTAAAATACAATCAGCAATGGCGCACCGCCCGCGTGAGCTTCTCGAACACCGCATGGCTGAGCTTTCCACCGAACTGGAACTCCTGTTCGACGGTGCGCGCGAGCAGGCGCGGCGGGAGCAGGCGGAAGAGCTTAACCAGGCGGTCCGCCGCTTGCGCATCGCGCCCGACGCCGGCGAGCTTTGCGCGACGCTGGCGGATGCCGCGGTCCGGCTGGCCGGCGGAGCCATCCTCTTTCGCGTGGCGGAAGGCACTGCCTCTAGCGACCGCATCGAAGTTCCCCTGGGCGACGCGCCGGCCATGGCGGCAGCGGTGGAATCGCAGGATCCGCAGATCGCGGCGGCGATTCCGGGCGAGTTGTCCGCGCCGCTGGTGGAACTGCTGGCGCACACGCCCGATACCCGGGTTTCGATTTTCCCGGTGGCGGCCGGCGAACGGGTGGTGGCCTTGCTCTACTGCTGGGGCACGGTGCAGGTAGCGGCGCTGGAACTGCTGGCGCAGGCGGCTTCGGCCGTGTGGAGCGCGCTTCCGGTCGCCCCGCCGCAGTTGGTGAATATTGCCGTGGCGGCGGATGTGCCGCCAGCCCACGCCAAGCCGGCGGCCGCGTGGGAAGAACTTCCGCCCGCGGAACAGAAAATCCATTTGCGGGCGCAGCGTTTCGCGCGCGTGCAGGCGGCGGAGATGCGCCTGTATCACGCCGAAGTGGTCCAGGTGGGCCGCAGCCGGCGCAACCTCTACGAAGCGCTCCGGTGCCCAATCGACGATGCGCGGCAGGCCTTTCGAACCCGGTTCTTCGCGGGTTGCCCGAGCATGGTGGATTATCTGCACCTGGAACTGACGCGAACCTTAGCCAATGACGATCCGGACCTGCTCGGCAGCACTTATCCTGGGCCTCTGGTATAGCAGCCTGGGAGCGGCTCCAGTCGCCGGGCCGCTGGGAATTCTGGTGGGCGCCTATCGCGAATCGCCCAGCCCGGCGCGGCGCGACGCTATCGTTTCGTACATCGCCGGGCATCCGAAGGAAGGCGCGCTGGGCAACTTGGCGCTGGGCATAGCGGCGTACGAGCAGCAGGATTGGGCCGCCGCCATCGTCGCGCTGAAAGCCCTGCAAGGGAAGTTGGCGCCGATCGACGATTATGTGGCGTACTACCTGGCCCTGTCGCGCGTGGAAGCCGACGATTTTGAAGTGACGGCGGAAGACCTGGCCGCGGCGCGCCGCAATTCGCCGCTCAGCGGCAAGAGTTGGCTGGTGGAAGCGCGGGCGCTGAAAGCATCCGTTGCTGTATCCGGAACGGCGGCGGGGAACGCGGTGCGCTTGCTGCGCGAGCATTATGCCGAGCTGCCGCAACCCGAAGGCGACGTCACGCTGGCCGATTGTTACCAGGCGGCGAACCTTCTGGCGCCGGCCGCGGAATTCTACCAGAAGGTCTACTATCACTACCTGACCGGCGCCGCCGCATTCCGCGCCGCCGCCGCGCTGGTCACCCTGAAAGACACGATGGGCAGCGGCTATCCGCCGCCGGGGGCCGCGCAACGGCTGCATCGCGCCGACCGCCTGATGGAGGCCATGGAGTACGCCCAGGCCAGGATGGAGTACGAGGCTGTGGCAGCGCAGGCCGGCGGGCCGTTGTCCGAAAATGCCCGCGACCAGGCGCTGGTACGCATGGGAGCAGCCGATTTCCTGGCCGGGAAAACGGCGCTGGCGTGGGGGTATCTGCGCGACCTCAAGGTGGCCGAATCCCCAGCCGCGGCAGAGCGCCTGTACTACCTTGCCGAATGTGCGCGGCGGCGGAACGACGACGCGGAGATGATGTCGGCGGTAGGGCAACTGGCGGCACACTACGGGCAATCGCCGTGGCGGCTGAAGGCGTTGATCGTGGCGGCCAATCGCTATTTGCTGCTGAACCGGCCGCAGGATTACGTGCCGCTATACCAAGCTGTCTACCAGGATTTCCCCACCTCGGCCCTGGCGGCGACCAGTCACTGGAAGGTCACTTTCCAGGCGTACCTTCACGACCGGGCGGACACGTCCCGGCTGTTGCGGGAGCACCTGCGGCAGTACCCGGGGCACGCCACCGCGGGGGCGGCGCTCTATTTTCTGGGGCGGCATCTGGAGCGGTCGGGCAACGTCGCGGGCGCGCGCGTTTGCTACCGGAAGCTGGCCGCTGCGTTGGAGAATCACTACTACGCGATGCTGGCGCGGGATCGCCTCAAGGCGGCGGGGCCCTCGGCGGCGGGGCCCCCGACGGCGGCAGCGGGGGAGATCGCGCAGTTCGTGTCCGGGATCCGGTTTTCCGAGCCCGCACCCATGCCTACCGGCGCCGCGGCGGCCACCCAGGCGCGCATCGGGCGCTCACGCCTGTTGCGGTCGGCCGGGCTGAACGATCTGGCGGATGCCGAACTGCGCTTCGGAATGCGCACGGACGGGCAACCGGCACTGCTGGCGATGGAACTGGCGGCCTCGGCCGCGGCGCCGTACCAGGCCTTGCGGATCATGAAGAGCACCAGTCCCGAGTACCTGAACGTGCCGGTGCCGGCGGCGCCGCGCAGGTTTTGGGAACTGCTGTTCCCGCTGCCGTACAAGGCGGATGTGGTGCGCACCGCGCGGGAGCGAAACCTGGATCCGTACCTGTTGGCGGGGTTGATCCGCCAGGAGTCGGAGTTCGATCCGCAGGCGGTTTCGCGGGCCAAGGCCTACGGGCTGACGCAGATTCGTCCGGCCACCGGACGGCTGTATGCGCGCCAGACGGGGATATCGAAAGTGACGGAGAGCTTGCTATATCAGCCGGCGGCCAATCTGAAAATCGGCAGCTCCATTCTGCGCTCCATGCTGGATCGGCAAGGCGGCAACGTGGAGCAGACGCTGGCGGCGTACAATGCGGGCCCGAACAAGGTGGTGGAATGGATGGCGTGGAGCACGTACCGGGAGCCCGCCGAATTTGTGGAATCCATCCCGTTCACCGAGACGCGGGATTACGTGCAGGCGGTGCTGCGAAACGCGGAAATGTACCGGCGGCTGTATCCGTAGGTGGGGGCCAGGGACAGCTTGGAGAGCCCGAAGGGCGACAGATCGTAGCCCACGGCGCACCGCCGTGGGTCGCAGGCGGCCGGCGTTTGCCAGCCCCGGAACGGCGCGAAAGAACGGGCCGGCTGGTGGGTTCCGCCCCGTCCCGGGGCTGATTCGGGACCGTCGTTGTCCCAGCGCTGGCGCACTGGGCTACTATCTTTCGCCCTACGGGCTGGGGCGGATGCCGAACGTAATGCGGGCGTCGTTGTCCCAGTGCTGGCGCACGGGGCTACTATCTTTCGCCCTACGGGCTGGCCGGATGCCGAACGTAATGCGGGCGTCGTTGTCCCAGCGCTGGCGCACTGGGCTACTATCTTTCGCCCTACGGGCTGGCCGGATGCCGAACGTAATGCGGGCGTCGTT
>JANYJN010000714.1 GCA_025358475.1 Candidatus Solibacter sp. | reverse complement strand
GCCGCACCTTCACTTCGCTGGAGCACCTCAACCAGACCGCGGCACTCTGGCTTGCCGACATCGCCGACGTGCACTTACACCGGGAGACCAAGCGCCGGCCCATCGATCTCTACCAAGAAGAGAAACCGCACCTGCTGAGTTTGCCGGCGCGAGCCTACGACACCGCCCAGGTCTTCTACCGGACAGTGAATCCGGAAGGTCATGTGGCGTACCTGCAAAATTTCTACTCCGTGCCGTGGCAGCGCATTGGAGAGCTGCTGCCGGTACGCATCACCGAGAAGGAACTGATCGTCTACGGTCCCAATGTGAAGGAGATCGCCCGTCATGAGTTGTACCCTTCCGGAATCAGCGGAGAGAAGCGCATTCTTGCCGATCATGCTCCCGGACGCGATCACCATCAGAAATACGAATTACTGAAACAGCGGTTTGCGGAGTTCGGAGCGGAGGGGGTCCTGTTCCTCGACGAACTGGTCCGCACCAGGCGCCGTGGCAAAGATGAAGCCGCACGCGTGCTGGGCCTGCTGGCCACGTATCATCGCGAGGATCTGGCGCGTGCACTACAGCGCGCCACCCGTTACCGCGCTTTCTCCTGGTCGGCGGTGGAGCGGATCCTGGCGGCACAAGCACGTCCCCGATCCGGATGGGAATCGCTGCAAGCCGAGGCGCAGGATCAGCTCGACGAGATCCTCCGGCAGTCTCCTGTGTCCACCCGCTCCACGGCGGAGTATCAGGCGCTGCTGGAAGAAACGGTGACCCACGATGAAAGCGACGAAGACGAAGACCCCTCTGCGTGACAGGTGTTTGAGCCACTGCACGACCTTGGGGATTCCGCTGGAAGGCGTATCCCTCGATGAGTTGCTATCCAAGGCGGAGAAAGAGAAGCTCTCTCATCTACACTTCCTCGACCTGCTGCTAGGGGCGCAGGCAGACGCGCGCCGGGAACGTGCCGTCGCGCGGCGGATCCGGGAAGCTCGCTTTGCGGACAGCAAGACCTTGGAGGGGTTCGACTGGCAGTTCAATCCCAAAGCCTTCGACCGCGTGCAGATCGAGGAGTTGGCCACCGGCGATTTCATCCGGCGCTGCAACAACCTGATCATGGTCGGCTGGAGCGGAATCGGAAAGAGTCACATTATTCAGGCCTTGGGGCAGAAAGTCTGCGTCCAGGGCTACCGCGTTGTGTACCGTACGTCCGCCGAGTTACTCGCCGACCTGACGGCTTCACTCGCCGACAAAACCCTTCCCGCACGTCTGCGCTATTACGCGCGCCCCGACCTCTTGATTATTGATGAATTCGGGTTCGACCGCATCGAACGGACCGAGTGCGCGCAAGCGGCCCACTTGCTCTACAAGATCATCGCCTCACGCAGTCAGAAGCGCTCCACCGCGCTGGTGACCAACGTGAACTTCGACAAATGGGCAGAGTATCTGGTAGATGGCCCGCTGGCGATGGCGCTCCTCGACCGCCTGGTCGAAAGAGCGATCATTCTCAAAATCAAAGGCAAGACTTACCGTACCCCGCTGGTCAAAAGCGAGGAGAATCCGGCCTGAGAGAAGCAGCAATCCGCTTCTCCTCTATTTCTCCGCCCACCGGGGGACAGAGCGTAACCCCACACCTGGCTCCCTGTCGACCGCCAAACTGGTACCCTTTTTCGCCGCCACCGACACTTATTGAAAAATTTGGTCGGGCTGCCGAGATTTGAACTCGGGACCTCTTGCACGCGATCTTGGCTCGCGATTTGAAGCTGGTCTGTGGGCTCGGTGTTCGCCAACTGGTTGTAGAGGTCGGTGGCTCTTCGCTTCGCCAGCCGTCCTGCGGCGGGCTCAGATCTGGTTTTACCCACAGGCGACGAGCGCCGCCGTTGTTATGGTGGTCGGCCAAACCTGCCTCACGGGGCAAACCATCCACATCAACGGCGGCGGGTACACAAGTTGGGCCGGAAGCGCTCCCTAAACTTTGTAGTCCCACTCCTTGCGGTACGGCGTATCGACGAAGCTATTGGCAGTTTCGTCATTGGTGAATCTCATCGACTTGGAGTCCCAGGCCAGCACCTTGGACTCTCGCCGGCCGCGGGCGGCTCCCGCGCCACCACCAGCTCCGGTCGCGCCGGGAGGCGGCGGGGTGGGCGTGCCGTGCCTGCGCAGCGCCAGCGTCCCGAGTAAGGCGAACTCGGTCAACCCGCAGGCGAATTCGATGGGCGTGATGGATTTCTTGCCCGCCTTGCACATACGTACCCATTCCAGGTAGTGGTCCGCCTTCTCGCAACGCACCAAGGTTGCCGGGGGCTGCTTAAAGTCCTTGAATCGGCTCTCCGGCAGCAGCCAGCCGCCGGGTAGACCGCGGACGGTGACACCCGGCCGCGGCTGCCCGCCGAAGGGCATCCATGGATTTCCGCCGTAGAACGCCGAAATCTGCACGCCCTTTTCGCCGACGAACATGATGCCGCTGCCTGGCATCGGAACCGCTGCAGGCATGCTCTCCGGCCGGGGCGGCGTCAGGCCACCGTCATAGAAGTAGGCCATCATCGCGGGACGATTCCCGCGAGCTGGAATGTGCCACTGTACCGTGTTGGCGATGCTCATGCACTCGGTGTTGTCCACGCGGCCCGTCAGCGAAAAGGCTTGGCTGCCGACGCCGACAACCCAATCCGGCGCGCCCATCTCGAGTTCATCGTGGAACATCTGAAGCGTGTGGCAGCCGAAGTCGCCGACCGTGCCAGTGCCGAAATCCCACCACGGACGCCAGTTGCCGTAGTGATAAGTCTTGTGATAGGGCCGGGCAGGAGAGGGGCCGCACCACATGTCCCAATTCATCCCTTCGGGCGGCGTCTGGGCGTCGGGTCTCGCCAGTCCGCTGGGGCTGTACGTGCCGGTCCAGATGTGCACTTCATGAATCGGGCCGATGGCTCCGGTGAGCAACAATTCCGTGGTGGCTCGGGCATAGCTGGTGCGCGAATCCTGAATGCTCGCCTTGGTGGTGACCTTGGAAGCCAGGACCGCCGCCCTGACCTTTCTGGCCTCGGCGATGGTGTGCGTAACCGGCTTGGCGCAGTAAATGTGCTTATTCATCGCCAGGCCGGCAAGCACGAGGTGAGAATGCCAGTGGTCCGGGGTAGCCACGATCAGGGCATCGAAGTTCTTCTGCTCCTTGTCGAACATTTGCCGGAAGTCCCGGTAGACCCTGGCGCTCGGATAGGTCTTAAATACAGGCGCCGCAAACTCGTGGTCTAGGTCGCACAAGGCAACGATCGCCTCATCCTTGCAGCCGGCCAGGTAGTTCCTGCCCATACCGGCGACGCCAACGGCGGCGATCGTCAGTTTGTCGCTGGGGGCCTCATAACCGGGGCCTCCCAGAACATGTCGCGGAACGAGCAGGGGCGCTATGCCGACGCCGGTGGCGATAACAGCGCGCCGGGACAGCCCGCCTTTGTTTGACTCATTCGAATTCATAACATCCGTCTCCTTTTTCAACTCAATACCTCATCAACTTGACCCGCATCAGTGCTCCCTGCGCCGGAAGACTTACGGTGGGACCGGCGAAGTCGCCCTGCGAAGTCCTGCCGAGGACGGTCCGCTTCCAGACGCCGTTCTCGAAAACCCCTTCTTCCACCGAGACGAATTGGGCCGCGGTGAAGTCCGAACCCTGCACTGGCCGCCATTCCACGGAGGACTCGAAGCCCATCACCAGGAACTCGTCGGGTCCAAGCTCGGCAATCATCACGCGTGCCGCGGGTTCGGAAACCGCGGCCGCCGCCGCTGGGCCCATCGTCCCAGCGGGCTGCCTCCCCGGGGGACGGAAGCGGACTAGAGCGTCATAGTTGCCGAAAATCAGATTGCGCGCCCCGACTCCGGTCTCTTCAACAGCGGCCTTCAAACGCGGCGTACCTTGGAGTTCGGCGATCACTGGAATGGTCGATTTGAAGAGGCGGAAATCCGCGCCCACAGCGGCCATGTCCGGCCGCAGATCCGGACCCCCACCATCCACTCCAAAGGGACCGAAGCCGATAGCCGCGAAATCGGCTATAGCGTAGAAGAAAGCGCGTCCCGCAATTCCTCTGCCGGTTTCGATAACCATCGAAGGGTTGTCCTGCCGGTGGTAGCTGTTCAGGATCTTCAAGTAAGTGATGGGCGACTGGTGATAGATGTCCGGGGCGATGACGTCGATGGCGGGAGAGTTGGCTTTCCACAGGTCCAGCATGTGCGCCACGGCTCCGCCGCTAGGATAAGTTTCTCCGGGACGGTCGAATCGTTCCCAATTGTCATTGGTGCCGTAGCCGCCGTTCCACACGTTGACCAGCGTGGGCAGCGGATAGACCTGCTTACCGGCCTGCGCCACCTCATTGATGTAGGACGAGATGTAGTAAGCGTTGAAGGCCTCGTCGGCTTCGCGGCCGAAGGCTTCCTTCCATGTGCCAGGGTGCTTCTTCAGCGCCGCCACCAACTTGGCCGGCGCGGGACCGCTAAACAGCTTGTTGGATTCCGGCGAGAAGTCCCGCACGCTGCCGAGAGAGCCCGGTTCGTTCTGCACCTGCGACATGATGACGGTGCGCTCGGCCTCATCGATCTCGCGCAGGTGTTTCATCATGGCGGTGTAGGCGCGCTTGTCCGCTTCCAAAGTGGTGCGGGAATGCGGCGAGAGCACCCGGATGGGCCGCCCGCCGGCATCAAGCACGCGGGGGAAGCGTTTGGGATCTGCCTTCACCCAATTCGGGCTCCAGTCCATGGCGCCGTTCTTCCACGTGCCGAACCACAGAATCATGGCGCGCAGTCCCTGGGCGCGCACGCCGTGCAGAATCTGGTCGAAGCCTGTGAAGTCGTACTTCCCTTCCACCGGCTCAATAACATTCCAGTAGATGGGGTACTCCACCGTGTTCAGGTTCATCGCCTTGAACGTCGGCCAGGCGCGCTCCATGAGGTCCGGGAAGGCACTGAAGTTGCCGACCTGGCCTCCGAGCATGATGAACGGTTTACCGTCGACCATGAAGGTGAACTTGTCCCCCTTCTTGGCGATCTGTGGAATCGGCTTGATTTGGGCAAAAGCGATGGATGCGGCGCAAGCCAGCAATCCACTGAGCCCAAGAGCCCGCTGTAACATCGAACACTTCAACGTTGTCCTCATGTATGAGTTTCCTTTCGTCTGGGGGTGCTACTGCTTGGCGGGCGGCGCCGGCGGAGTGCCGCCGCGTCCGCCTCTCCCGCTGAAGGGCAACTGGCCGGTGGGCTGAAGGTCGGGCGCCATGCCCGTCAACGGGCGCAGCGGCCGCACGTAGATATTGCGAAACGCCACCGCGCCGTGATCGCCCTGGAGCATGATCGGGTTGGTCGCCGCTTCCGGAATTTTCATAGAAGCGGTTGTCGGACCCAGCCTCTCGACGTTCTCATGAATCAACTGGCCGTTATGCAGGATTCGGATGAACTTGGCATTGGCGGTCTTCTTACCCGACTCGTCAAACCGTGGCGCCTGGAACCAGAACTGATAAGACTGCCACTGCCCGGGGGGACGGTCCGCCCGCGCCTTGGGAGTGATGCCGCCATCGACGCCGTTGATGGCGCCACCGTTGTAGTGGTACATTGAGCCGCATTGATCCGTTGCCAGGCGCGGCGTGAATCCCCAGCTATCCCAAATCTGGGTCTCATAGAGTCCGGCAAGGAAGACTCCCGCGTTGGAGCGCGCGGCGATCATGAACTCGACGTATAACTCGACGTCGCCGAACTTCTCCGTAGTGTAGATATTGGAGGCGTTGCCCTGCGGCTCCACATCGGTGTTCACAATGCGATCGCCGGGGGTCGGCAGACCGATCAATCCGCTGACGTTCGACGTGCCGCCCCAGACTACGCCGCTGGTCGCAAGCCACTTACCCTTCTTGGCAGGATCGATAAGCTGCCATCCGTCCAGGTTCTTGCCGTTCAGCAGAGGCTTCCACCCGCTCTCGGTGAGAAACGGCGGATCTCCGTGACCGCTACCGTCGTTCTGCGGAAGAATGTCCGCGCCCATTAGAAGGAAACCGAAAGCGCCGGCCAACGCGACGCTGAATAGAATATGTTTCATGCATGCACTCCCTTTGTTTTTTCGAAATTTACTTCCGTGATTCCCACTCCCCCTCGGTCTGGCGAGTGTATACTGAGGTTGCCCGGATGGGCAGCGCCGTCTTCCAGACGGATCGCGAACGGAGAATCCTATGACAACACCAACGGTAGAGCGCAGGCGTTTCCTCCGCGCTTCTGCCTTGTTCTCGGGCGCAGGGCTTTTTTCGGCGTCGATGCGGGCCCAAACCGCCACTGCGGCCGGCGTCAAACCGGCAGAGCTTCCCAACTTCACGATCAAAGAGGTCAAGGTCTATGTGACCGCCGGCGGACGCTTGGCGTCGATCACAACGGAGGACGGCGTCGAAGGCATCTGCACGCTTCAGAGCCGCGTCTTCCACGCCAACTGGGACAATTCCGGGTGGCTGGAATACGCCAAACGCACGCTGGCCGGCAAGAACGCACTGGATCACCTCCAGTTCACTTCCCAGTATGTTCCGGTCCGCCGTCACTACGGGCAGCCACCGCAATCCGCGGCGGTCGACATTTGCCTGTGGGATCTCTTGGGCAAGGCGATGGGGCAGCCCGTCTACAGAATGCTGGGAGCCTACAAGGAACGCATCCTGGCGTACGCCAGCTCTCAGCACCTCCAGACCAAGACGGTGGACCCTTACGTGGAGGCGGCGCAGAAGGCCAAAGCGGAGGGATTCCGCGCGTTCAAGATCAACCCGCCGCCGGTCGCCGCCGACGGTGACAGCCACTACCGGCTGGATATGGAGATCTGCAAAGCGGTGCGAAGAGCGGTGGGCGACGACTACATGCTGATGCATCACGCGGTGGGCAACTACACCCGGCACGAAGCGATGGAGGTGGGACGGTTGCTCGACGAACTCCATTTCCGGGGATACGAAGATCCTCTCCCATCCACCGACGTGGACGGGCTCGCGCAACTGTGCCAGGAATTGAACGTGCCGGTCATCGTAGGCGAGTTCATGTTCTCGCTGTACGACTACCCCGAGTATATCCGGCGCGGGGCAGCGGATACTCTGCGCTTTGTGGTGGACAACGTGGGCGGGATTACGCCAGGCGTCAAGATCGGAATCCTGGCGGAGTGCCACGGCATGGAGTGCATGCCGCATGGTGTGGGGAACGTTTTGCATCAGGCGGCCCATTTGCATTGCGAACTGGCCATGCCCAACAGCGCTTTTGTGGAGGTGCCTTATCCGCAGGGTGCGCGCGACGCGCAACCCTACATGAAGGATCTCATTCGAATCGCGTCGGACGGTTACGTTCATGCTCCTTCTAAACCGGGCCTCGGTTACGAGTTCGACCGCGCCGCGCTTGACAAAACCATTACTAAAATCGAACGCTGAGATCGGACTGGGCGGTCCTAAAGACCGCCCAGTCCGAAAAACATGACACCACTTAGAAGGTCAGGCGAGCAACGATCTGCCCCGTGCGTGGACCGAAGGCGGCGCTGTTCGCACTGGTGGGGTTGACGTAGCCGAAGCCGCTCTGTGGCACCCCGTTGGCCATCAATTGGGTGGCCTTGGCGTTGGTGGAAGTGGGGGCGCCCAGACGCAGACGGTTGAAGGCATTAAACAGCTCGAAGCGGATGCTGAGCGAGACTCCCTCGCGGAACTTTATGGCTTTGCTCACACTCAGTTGTTCATCTGGCCGGCGGCGGTCCCGGTAATCGGAGTAGTACTTCGCGGAGGTACCCCAGTCGCCGGGCGCGGGATCGGCCCAGGCCGCCGGGTTCAGCACGAAGTTCTTTCTTGGATCGCTAGAGTTCGGGTCATTCAGGAACAGCGGCTGTCCGCTCACTCGGTTCGCTGGCGTGACCACCGAAGCGCCTAGCAACCCGCTGAGAGCGCTCTGCGCCCCGGGTACCAGAATCGGCAACCCACTGGTATAGCGCAGGACCGCACCCAGTTGCCAATCGGCGAACACGGCCCGCAAGAGGCCGCTCGACGCTTCCCACGCAAACGTAGGTACCCTATACATTCCGCTGATGGCCACCACGTGCGGCTGGTCGAACGACGTCAGGGCCTTCTGAATGCCGCGGTTCCAGACGTTGTTAAACGAGCCTTCGTAGTCCGCCAGGGACTTTGAGTAGGTATAGGCGACCATAACTGTGTAGCCATGGGAGAAGCGTTTGGTGAACTTGGCCTGCAGCGAGTCATACCAGTTCTTCCCAACGGGCGCCCATAGGGACTGCGCGTTGAGGTACATCGGGTAGGGCCGGAGAGACTGCGCGACGGTCGCGCCGGACGGGAAGCTCGAGTACGGCTTCGTAAAGCCGCGGCCCGCCGCCGTCGTGGAGTCAATTCGCGAATTCAACAGGCTGCGGTCGGCGGCGTTGTGGACATCCAACCCATACTTCGACTGAAGGTACTCGGGCGTCATGTTGTTGTAGTTCTGCAAACCATCGGCGCGCCACCAGGCGCCCCGGCTGCCGACGTAAGCCGCTTCCACTAAGAGGTCTTTGGTGAGTTCCCGCTGCAGACTGATGTTCCAGTTGAACAAGCGCGGCGGGCGCCCCAGATTCCGATCCCAGAACTGAGGCGCGTTGACCAGCGTGGGCAACACCCTCAAACCCGGAGAGTAATTGGTGGCAGCCAAAACACCCGTCAAGGCCGCGGCATCGTAGGTGTTCCCCGTATTGTCGACGATCCCCCTGCTGAACTGCGAGGCGGCTGCTCCGTACGAGGGGGCGGCCCCATCCACCGTGTTCCAGCCGTTACCCAGCGACTGCGCCGCCGTCGTGTACTGGTTAGGAGGCGCGGCGCCGTAGGTGATGCCGGCACCTGCCCGAACCACCGTTTTCTCCTGGAATTTGTAGGCTATGCCAAGTCTAGGGGCGAAAGCCCATGGATAGGACTCGCCGAACTTGCCGTTGATCCGGCCCGGGCCGTAGCCTGCGAATACCAAGCCGCCCTTCAGATTGTTCGCCGTCGGAATCGATACATCCGGACTCCAGCCGGTCTGCCGGTTATCCATCTCACCCCAACCCGATATCCAGTCCCAGCGCAAACCCGCATCGATGGTCAGCTTGGAATTGACCCTCCAGGTGTCCTGCGTGAACCCCGCATAGCTGGTGCGCCTCCACTGAGGATCGGACACATTCCCGACGCTGTAGCTGCTGGTTGACCCCATCATGAAGCTCGCCAGAGCGTTGCCGACAGATCCGCCCGAGAGGTTCTGCCCTTCGGTCGCGGGCAGGCCGGTCTGGTCGGGTGCGAACCCGTATGCCGACATGGCCGCCACGTAACTGCGGTTTGTGTAAGTGTCGTGTTTCCACTCCGCCCCGAACTTCAGCAGGTGGCTGCCGCGGGCCCATGCCAGCGACTCCGTAACGGTCGGCTTGTCCTGATAGTAGTAGGAGTTGTTTGCCGCGCCCAGGGTCCCGGTCAGAAGGCCGGAGATCACCGGGAAGCCAACTGCCTGGGCTCCCGAGAGTCCGATTCCAGGGACTTTGCCCGCGGCTTTGAGCCCTGGTGTCAACGTTTTAATCATCGAAGGAATGGACTGATCGCCGGAGATCCTCGAGTCGTACCCATTGATGGACTCAACTCTGTCCGGATAATTGTAACGGCGGTAGCCGATTCCGAAGTGGTTGAACACCGTCGGCGAGAGTGTGTGGTCGTAGTTGACCCGGACAGTCTTGGTGCGAACGTGCAAATTCCGGTTGTAGTTCATGGGATAAGGCATCGCGCCCGCGCCGGAGTCGCGGTCCGTCTGCACCCAGGTGTAGAAACCCGACAACTTGACGCTGTTGCCTATGCTCTGGTCGATCTTGATGCTCGGGAGTTTGACGAATTCCTGCCGGGCATAGCTCACCTGGTAGTTGTTGACCGGAGCGTTGCCGCCGGTGGCCACATTTGGAAGCGGGATCATACTCATGATCTTCATGGAAGCCGGATCCCCACCACCATGCGACGCCAGCAGGGCAGCGATGTTGTTGCCCGGAACGGGCGTGCGGTATGTCTTCCCATCCGTACCCACAAAGTTTGAGTACGGGTCGTAAATCTGACCCTCGGGTATGGCGCGGCCCAGGCCGTCCGTGCCCAGCGTCTTCCCCGTCAGGTAGTAACTGTAGTCCCCGGCGCGCATTGCTAGTGAAGGCACCGACGCGGTGCTGCCGATGTTCACGATGTTGCGGGTTTGCTCCCAGTTGAAAAAGAAGAAGGTCTTGTTCGTCCCGTTGTACACCTTCGGTATCCGGATGGGACCTCCCACATTGCCGCCGAAGTCCTGCTGCCTGGCTCTCAGCTTGATATGTCCGTTTGAATTGTTCATGAACGGCTGGCTGGCGTTGAAGGCCTCGTTTACGAAGTAGTCGTAAAACGAGCCATGGAATCGGTTGGTGCCACTGCGAGCCGTCATGTTGATCAAGCCGCCGCCCACTTGGCCGTATTCGGCGGAGAAGTTGCTGGTTTGGATGGTGAACTCCTCCATGGAATCCACCGACGGTTGCTCGTCGAAGAAACCCTGCGGGTTCAAAGAGCTAGAGGCGTCCATGCCGTCCATGCGCACGCCGACGGATGTGACCGGAAGTCCGTTGAACTTCATGTCGCTGCCATAGGAGGTACCGATGTTGACGCCCGGGGTGAGGATGGCGAACTTGAGCGGGTCGCGCACCAGGCTCTGCCCCGCCCACTGAATCGGCAGGTCGTTGACGACCTCCCGCTGCACCGTGGTGCTCTGCTCCGCCGATTCCGTTTTCAGCAATGAAGCGCTGGCCGAAACCTCGACCGTCTGGTTGACGCCGCCTACCGTGAGTTGCACGTCTACGCGCAGCGTCTGTGCCACGTTAACGCGCAATCCAGTCTGTTCGTATGTGCTGAAACCGGGCTGCTGCACGGTGACTTTGTAGGTTCCGGCGGGAAGCGAGGGAATCGTGTAGTCACCCGTGTCCGTGGTTGCACCCAGATACTTAGCACCCGTTTCAGTGTTGGAAGCCGTGACTTGGGCGCCTGGAATCACTGCCCCGGCGGAATCGCTCAGGCGGCCCGCGATCGCGCCGCGATCACCCTGCGCCATAACCAGGGTGGAAACTGCCAATATCAGGGACGCAATCCTTAGGACTGTGCGACCCGGTGACATTTGCCTGTAATAAGTCATTTTGGAAGACCCCTTTTCTCCGACTGTCGTCTACGTGGACTGAAACTCCGGCGGCGGCGCCGAACCTCTTATTGCGACCGATTGTCACCCCGGCTTCTGCCGGGGAAGCCCAAGCGCATACTCAATCCGGTGAATTTCACCCTTGGGCATTTTGCGTATAGTGCAAATATGATTGCATTGAAGAGTTTATCGCGAAGAGGAGGAAATGTCAATAATAGAATCTCTTAATCTGATTCGCAGGGTTTCAGCGGGCTGATGGGGGTCCACTGTGCGAGCTCGAGCGTTGCGGCAAACTGGCTGTTGCGACGCTGCGTGCCCATGGCTTGCGTTTATATATTGCGTATTACGCAAAATGTGTTGCACACAGAATATCCTTGAATGGACAAAAAGTCAATAAAAATACCTCTTTATCTCTATACCTTTACCTTTGACTTGACTTCTTCATCAGGGCACGATAGATTGAATTTGCAAGTTTGCTTGCGCATCATGCAAAGCTCCCCAGTCAAAACCGCTGTCCGCAAGAGCAAGCCAACCCCGTCAATTCAAAGCCTGGATCGTGGCTTGGTCATCCTTGAGACCGTGGCCAAATCGCCCCGCCCCGTCGCCACCGCGGAGTTGGCCGACCTATTGGCTATTGATCACAGCAGTGCGTTCCGGCTGGCCAATACCCTCAAGCGGCGTGGATACCTTGGCTGTCCCGCCGGCAGGACGGATTACGTCCTGGGCCCCACCATCTGGCGCCTGTCCCGCCAGTATGACTGGAGCAACATGCTAGTCCGTGTCTGTCACGAGCACCTGAAACGACTGGCCGGCGAAGCTGGCGAGACCGCCCACCTCGCGGTGCGCGAGGGGCGGGGTGCATTGTTCGTCGATCATGTCACATCCAACCAGGTGATTCTCGTCTCCGGGCAGACCGGCGAGTCGGTCCCCCTGCACTGCACGGCGCACGGCAAGGCCTTGCTGGCGGACTGTGAAAAGCCCCAACTGGAAGCCCTGTTCGGCAACACGCAACTGACGGCCGGCGACGGGAATGCCATCGTTTCGCTGGACCGGCTGGCCGAGGTTTGCCGCCTGACAAAAGCGCAGGGCTATGCCACCGACGCTGAGGAGTTCCACGAAGGGATTCGTTGCGTGGCCGCCCCCATCCGCGATAAGGATGGAGCGATCATTGCATCCATCGGGATTTCCGCAATTACGGCGCGCTTTCCCGAGGAGCATTTTCGCGCCAGTGGAGAAATGGCGGCAAAGGTGGCGCGTGAGATCAGTGACGTCCTCGGTGGCGAGGGATGACATGTTTCATATGCAGCCGTCCGTGCCGCTGGAGCCGCTAATCGGCGGCAGCGCCGGATGACGCCGCCGCATCGCGTTCTCCCTTCCGTCCTCTGAGGTAAGCGTGTCCCCATGCGAGTCGTCGTCATCGGCGGTACCGGCCATATCGGTACATATCTGGTCCCCCGTCTGGTGGAGGCCGGACACGCAGTAATGTGCGTCAACCGGGGGTTGAGGGATCCTTATACGCCCCACCCCGCCTGGAAACTTGTGGAGCGGGTCACCGTGGACCGCGCCGCCGAAGAAGCCTCCGGGAACTTTCCCCGCCGCATCGCGAAACTCCAACCCGAAGCGGTCATCGACATTACCTGCTACAGACTTGAAAGCGCACGCCAGTTGGTGGATGGATTACGCGGACTAGTTGGGCGGTTTCTGCACTGCGGCACCATCTGGGTACACGGTTCCAACGTAACCGTGCCGACCACCGAGGAGCAGCCTCGCAAGCCGCTCGAAGAATACGGCGTGCGCAAAGCCGCCATTGAAGCATAACTGCTGGAGGAGGCGCGCGGGAACCGCTTCCCCGCCGCGGTGATCCACCCCGGCCACATGGTCGGCGCAGGATGGCCGCCGCTGAACCCGCAGGGTCACTTCAGCCCCTGGGTCTTCGAACGGCTGGCACGCGGCGAGGAAATCGCACTGCCGCACCTGGGGCTGGAGACGTTCCACCCCGTTCACGCCGACGACGTGGCTCAAGGATTCATGTGCGCCCTGGAGAATTGGGATCGTGCGGCCGGCCAAAGCTTCCACGCCGTTTCTGAAGCCGCGGTGACCCAGCGCGGCTATGCCGAGGCCGTAGCCTCGTGGTTCGGAAGAGAGGCGCGCCTCTGTTTCCTACCGTGGGACGACTGGCGCCGCACCGTCTCCGAGGACGAAGCCTTCCAGAGCTGGCGGCACGTCACGCACTCGTCCCATTGCAGCATCGCCAAAGCCGGGAAACTGCTCGGCTATCGGCCTCGGTATACGTCGCTTCAGGCTGTGCGCGAGTCGGTGGAATGGCTGATCCGGCAGGGCAGGATCACGACTCGCTAGCGTTGCTACAACTTCCAGCCTTTCCTGTAGGGCGGATCGACGAACTGATTTGCGTCCTTGTCATTAGTCACCCGCATGGCGTTGCTGTCCCACTCGATCAACTTGCCGGTGCGCTGTGCCAGGGTGCCCAGCAGTGCCAGCTCGGTCATCTCCGCGGCGGCCTCCACCGGCAGACATGTGGGTTTGCCTTGTTTGGCACACCGTGTCCACTCCGTGTAGTGGTCTCCCGGCGCGCACCGGGCGAGCGTCTTGGCTGGCTGCTGGAAGTCCTTGAACTTGCTTTCGGGCAACAGCAGGCCGCCAGGAAGTCCGCGCATCCCGGCCGTCGGAGCGGCGCCCCGGCGCGCGAAAGGATTCCCGCCTTCATAGGCTGCCAGCAGTTTCCCTTTCTCGCCCACGTACAGGACACCATCCCTGGGCATGGCAATGCTGTTGTCGAGTTCCGGCGGACGTGGGGGCTTGATGCCTCCGTCGTACCAGTACAGGGTCATCGGCGGCAGGCTCCCTCTGGCCGCGAAATTCCAGACGGCCGTATTGGCGTACCCTTCAGTCTCAGGCGTCGGCTTCGGCGTGTTGTAGGTGTCGATCCGGGTGGAACAGTTGCCGTATACCGATACCGGCGCGCCGAGCTTCAGTTCCTGGAAGAACGTATGCAGCATGTGGCAGCTCATGTCGCCCACATCGCCCGAACCGAAATCCCACCACGCCCGCCAGATTTCGGGATGATAGGCCTTGTGGAAGGGCCGCAACGGCGCCGGCCCGAGCCACAGATCCCAGTCCATTCCCGCCGGGGGCGTCTGCGCCTCCGTGGGGCGCGTCACGTTGCACGGATAGATCGGGTGCCAGGTCCACACGTGAATTTCCCGGATGGGACCGATTACACCGCTGGTGAACAACTCCGTCGTGTTGCGGGAACCGTCGCTGCTGGAGGATTGAATACTGCCCTTGGTGATGAGCTTCGGGTTCTCGGCGAGCCCCTGCCGGATCTTCCTCAGCTCGCCGACTGAGTGCGCAATCGGCTTGGCGCAGTAGATGTGCTTCTTCATCCGCATGGCCGACATCAGCATGATGGCATGCCAGTGGTCCGGCACGGCGATGATGAGGGCGTCGAAGTTCTTCTCTTCCTTATCGAACATCTGCCGGAAGTCGCGGTACTGCTTGGCGCTGGGATGCGCGTTGAAGACCCCGCCCGTGGTTGGGCGCGTCCAGTCGAGGTCGCACAAAGCTACAAACCGTTCGGTCTTGCAGCCTTCAATGTAAATACGGCCCATGCCGGCGAGTCCCACCGCGGCGATGGCGAGGGTGTCGCTGGGCGCCTGATACCCCGGACCGCCCAATACGTGACGAGGAACGATGAGGGGAGCTAGGCTGGCGGCGATGGCGGCGCGCCTGGAAATGACCCCGTTGCCCGTTGCTATAAATTTCACGATGGTTCTCTCCTTTTTCTATAAATGCAGTCATTCGCCCGCAGTCATTTTGCGGCTAGCGGACGCAGGGGCCGGACGTACATGTTCCGAAACGCTATGGGACCATGATCGCCTTGCAGCAGAATCGGTCCTGTCGCGGATTCGGGCCAGGTCGGGGAGGCCTGCGTGTGGTCCACTCTCTCCACGTTTTCTTGAATCAGCACCCCGTTGAGCAGCACCCGCAAGAACTTGGCATTGGCGATCTTCTTGCCCGACGCGTCAAAGCGGGGCGGCTGGAACCAGATGTGGTATGACTGCCATTGGCCCGTTGGCCGCTCCGCGCGGACTTTTGGGGGAACCCCGCCGAAGGGCTTCCAGCCACTGGCGGTAGGCGTAGCCGTCGCCTGGGCTTCTTTGGCGGCGGCGCTCCCCGGCTCATAGTTGTAAATGGCCCCTGCCCAGTCCGTGAAATGATCGCTCTCCCTTCCGTAGCTGTCCCAGATCTGGACCTCATACTGGCCGTTCATGAATACCCCGGAGTTAGATCGGTCCGCGCACATGAACTCAATGTATAGCTCCACATCGCCGAACTTCTCGGCCGTCAGGATGTCCGAAGCCGTTTGTCCCGCCTTCGTGGCGCTGTTCACGATGCGATCACCCGGAGTGGAAACCCCTGTCAGAATCCGCGGATTGGGCAGCCCGCCCCAAACCACGCCGCGGGTGGCCATCCATCCAAATTTCTCGGGCGTGCGGTAAGTCCAGCCGTCGAGGTTCTTACCGTTGAGCAACGGCTTCCACCCGCTCTCCAGCAGGAACGGCGGGTCGCCATGACCGTAGCCGTCGGTCACCGGCGGAAGGTCAGCCCCTCCTGCCAGCGAAGTCAACCACAAAGCACCAGCAATGCCGGCCGTCAAATATCTCATATGCCTCTCCCGTTTCGCCCGCCGTGGGGTGAAGAGTCCCCGTGCCGCCAGTGCGCCATCGGTAGTCCGGCCACCGGCACTCGAAAGTACGGTATGCGCTTGCCCTTGAGGGACCCGATGTACACCGTTTGCAGGCCGGGTCCGCCAAACGTCACGCTCGCCATCCACGGCGCGATGCCCTGCCCGGTGTCAAACAGTGCCTCATCGGTCACGCTCCCCTGGAAGAACTGCCGCTCCAGGCGGTCTACCTTCTCCGCGTCGCCTTCGTCCAACAGCACCTTCAGGTCCCCTTCCGGGGTCAGCACAAAGAGCTTGTCCGAATACACCATCGTGCCCCAGAGGTTGCCGAAGCTGTCGAAGGCAATCCCGTCAGGCCACGCGCCTTTTCCCAATCGTGCCGGCCCAAAGATCTCCCGGTTGGACAGGTTGCCCTCCTCATCGGCGCGCAACCTGCTCACGCAGCCGCCCGTGGTCTCCACCACGTACATCCACTCTTCTCTGGCGTCGAAGCGGATCTCGTTGGTGAAATGGAAGCCGTCGGCCACGATGTGGAACTTGCCGTCGATGTAGCGGGCCACGTAACCGTCCGCCAGGTCGGTTCGTAGGGCGTGCTTCCAGTTCTTAATCCGGGTGGTGACCGTGATCCAGATCCGGTCCCTGGAATCCCGGAGCACGAAGTTCACCTTGCCGATCGGCTCGCCGTCGATGCTGTCGGCCAGCACACGCGTGGCGCCATCCCGGGACATGGTCTCCAGACAGTCCGTCCCGAAATTGGAGATCAGTATGTCGCCGTTGGCGGCAAAGGCCAAGCCATTTGGCAGCGTGCCCGTCAGATACCTTGTCGCCTCGTCGGCGGCCTGCCCAAAGTGGCCCGACCGTTTCTGAGCGATCAGTTCCTGCGTGCCGTTGGGATCGATTCTGGTCACGCCGCCGCGGGCATCGGCGGCCCACAGCACGCCGTCCGCTTCCGCCAGTATGCACTCAGGCCGCGCCAGATCATGGCCGGCATACCGGATAGCGGACTTATCTACTTCGAAATCCAGGATGGGGTTGCGCATCATGCGGCCTGTCCAGTAAATCTACGCTGGGAAATCTACCTCGTCAAAGAACTGATACGTGGACAGCTCCGACGGCGGCGCGAAGAAGCAGATTACCTTCATCTCTTCATCGCCAGTATTCTGCAGCATGTGTACCGACCCCTGCGGGAAGAGCACCGCTGCACCCTCCTTCACGGCCTCTACGTCGCCGCCGACCATAACCCTGCCGGACCCGCGAATGATGTAGATCAGTTCCTCGCCGTTGGGATGGGCGTGTGCCGGTCTGACCTTCTCCCCGGGCAGGACCCGGATCACACATACGGACAGGTGTTTGGCGTTAAGCGTCTCGGCGTTGACCAGCCACCGCAGATACCGGCCGGGCAGCGCGACTTCTTCTATGTCGCTCTCATGAACAATCGGTACGCTCATGCATTTAACCTCCGTGTGAGGTCCGCGGCGAGTTGCCGCGGGGCTAGCCCGAACGCGGGCAACAACTCCTCGTACGTCCCGGAGTGAATGAAGCGCGGCCTCCCCCCCTCGTCCAGCGTGTTCACCGCAAACGCTCTGCCCGTCTCGATGGGATTGCGCCGTTTGAAAAGGGTCTTCTGGAAGTTGTCCCAGATGTAGCCGTTGTTTTGTTCCGCAAAGCAAAGCAGCTTGCCGGAATCGTACAGCTCCAAAAGCAGCGCTTCGTCGATGGAGGGCATGTCCACCACGCCGGCCCTCACACCCTGTTTCTCGCACTCGGCCGCCGCCGCCAGGGCCTCATGCACGCCGCGTCCGCTGCTTACGATCACAGCCGCGTCCTGCCCGCTCCTCCAGGGGATGTAGCCCTTGCCGAACTCGAACGCAAACGTCTTGTCGTAGAGCGTTCCAGAGGCGGTCCGCATCACTCGAAGGTACACTAGCCCCCGATCGCCGGCCATAATCCATTTCATGATACCCAGCAGTTGCTGGGGGCAGGAGACATCGATGATCTTCAAGTGCGCGATGCCATCGAAGACCGTGATATCGTCATTGCCCATGTGAGTGGCGCCGTTGGTGCGCGTCTCCAGATTGGGGGCGGTGGCCACCATGGTCAGGTCCAGGCCATGCCCCTCGCTCAGCCACCCATCGGGCGCCGCCATCGCCTCCAGGCGCTCCTGGTAGCCCACCGCGATCCGGCGCATCACCTTCCAATCGAAGAAGGGACAGAAGGTGCTTACCCAAGCGTTGTAGCCCATGGCAGCGTACGCCTCGCCGATGTTCATCATGTTGGCTTCGGCGACGCCGACGTTCAACGCCCGGCTCTGGTCCACGAAGGCGATGCCGGCTTCGAGCCCGCTGGTACATGCCAGGTCCGCATCGATCGAGACCACTCGCGGATCCCTTGCGAAGACCTTCATCGCGGCCGTGATGATGTTGCCTGCGGCGTATTCCTTGCTGATGTCGATTTGCGGCAAAAGCAGCGCGTCGTAGCGTATCCGCTTGTCTCGCTTGGGCGCCCGCTTCGTCACCACAGGTCCCACCGCGGGGCTGACTGTGAGTCCGGCCGCCCGGCCGCCCGCGATGCGGACATGCATGCGTTCGGCCAGTTCCACCAGTTCATCTCTCAAGCGCGGCTCCCGCGGATCCAGGTAAACGCGGTCCAGCAAACAGGCGAACGCGTCCACACGCCGCTGGCGCTGTTCCGCCTGGAGCGCCATCTCCTGCTCCATCAGACCTTCGCCGATCACTACCTTGTGCCCGTTGAGAAAATTGGAGAAGCCGCCAAATCCCTTGGTGGCGTGGCACACGATAGCCGTGGGCTTGCCGTTCCTGGGCCCGTGTTTGAACTCTTCCAGAGCGCCGCAGACACCGTCATATTGCGTGGCGTCCACGTTGCGCACCTGCCAGCCGAACGAATGGAAGACCGCCTCCAGGTCCGGCAGAGGGAAAATCATCCGGTCCACGATGTCCAGTTGGCCGTTGTTCTGGTCCACCAGGACGCACAGATTGTCCAGGCGCTTGTGGGCGGAGTACATTACCGCTTCCCAGATCAGCCCTTCCTGCAGTTCCCCGTCGCCCGTCAGGCAGAAGACATCGAATTTGGGACTACTCTTGCCGGCCAGCGCGAAACCTTGCGCCACCGAAAGGCCCTGTCCCAAGGGCCCCGTGGAGATATGAACTCCGGGCAGAATTGGACCGGGATGACCGTTGAGAATGCTCTGGTGGGAGCGTGAGTTCTTCAGAACCGACCTGTCGAAGTAGCCCAACTCCGCGTAAATCGACGCCAGCGGTGCCACGGCGTGTCCCTTGCTCAGGACAAACATATCCTGCCCGCGCCGCGTGGGTTCCTCGACGTCAAAATCGATGAAGCCGCCGTGGAAAAGCGCCACTAGAGGAATCACCGCCGAAAAGGCCCCGCCCGCGTGGATGCCTCTGTCCACGGCATCCCGGCATTGCTCCAAAGCCGAGATACGAATATCCGAGTCCTTGATTTCCAGCAGCATCAACGTCCCCTGATGCAGGAGACGGCCGCGCTCCGGCAGGCTGCCGCGAAACGCCGGCTTCATCGTTTGGACGGTTGACTGATAACTCATGATGTGTCTCGCTCCTCGCCCGGCCGCGGGGCCTCCTGGACCGGGCTTTACACCAGGGATCTCACGTGTTGCACCAGTCCGATGGAGGGGATGTTCGACCAGATCGGCAGGCAGTTCGGGTATTCGGGGTTGCTGCCGAAATACTTGGCATTCGGGAATCGCTCCAGCGCGGTCTTGGCACAGTCGCCTATCACGATCACGTCGCCATCCAGGTTCTTGATGTGGTTCTCTTCGGCAAACTGCAAGCCCATGAACACGTACAGGGGACGCTTGAGTTTGCGTAGGGTGCCCTCAACGAACAACTGGTCGAACCCGATGATCAACGCACGGCATCCAGGTTCACAGGCCGCGCCCATGATGGCGTGCACGTTGGGAAACCTCCCCTGCAGCGCCAGATTCTGCCGCTTGAATTTGCGCTTGACCCGGTCCAGTGGCGCGCCGGTAAGAGCAATCTCCTCCAGTTTGTTGGTCCCCAACCCTTCCGCAGCCGCCAGCACCGTGGCCGGCGCGTTCGTGCCGGGGTCGTCCCAATCCATCAGCGCCTCGCAAACCGTGTCCACCGCCACCGGATCAGGGCCGCCGCACAGCGTATTAAAGTCCTTGATCAGATCCTCCGGATACGCGCTGAAGGGCCCGTTGCCCTGTCCCGCATAGAGCGAGTCGACGATGAACCACGTGGGGTTGGCAGCCCGCGTCAGGTTCACGATCTTCTGGTAGATATCGTCGCGGTGGCAGCGCCCCATCCAGTCATAGTCCGGCAGGTTGCCGAACTGAAGTTTTAGGGCGCAGGTCAGCGTGGTGTGCACGTGGACCTTCATTTTGGGCACGCCGATATAGACGTCCGCGTCGCGCACCGCCCGCGGCACGGGAAACTCGTTGAACGCGATCGGCCGGTCGATCTTATACATGTCGAAGGGAGCTTCCTCAAACGGACAAAGCTCCGCGCCCGTGCGCCTGGCGACTTCCGTGACCCCGCAGACCTCCATGGCTTTACGCGTGTCGCCGCCCATGGCGGAGCGCTCGCCAATCAGCACCTTGGCAGGCGCCTGCTCCTGCACCAGTTCGAGTAGCGCCTCCAGGATCCGGGGATCCGTCGTGAAGCCGGAGTTGGCCGGACACGGGATCACCGTGTTGACCTTGATGAGAACCTTGTCACCCCTCTTGACAATTTTCCGGAACCCGCCCATCGACTGATCCGCTATGTCCCGGATCATGCCCTTTACGATATCGAGCTGCGCTCGCGTGTACTCGGCCGGCTTGCCTAGATCCGCATCGCTATGAGCGATGGCCACCGTGGTCTTTTTTTCCATGAATCCACCTCCCGTTTACGAGTTCAAACATCTACTGGCCGAGCACCCCGTCCCAGGTATCGACCTTTTGCTTCTTTTTCTCTTCTTCGCTGAACCACGTGGTCGTAACGCACTTGGACTCCGTGAAGAACCGCAACCCATCTTTCCCAAGCGCATGCAAGTCTCCGAAGAACGACCGCTTGTGTCCAGCAAACGGGAAGATGCCCACCGGAACCGGAATCGCCACGTTGATGCCCACCATTCCGCCATGCGTTCTCTTGGCGAATTCCCGGCTGTAGTAACCGCTCTGCGTGAAGATTACCGAGCCATTGGCGAAACGATTGCCGTTCATCACGCCGATGCCCTCCTCGAAATTCCTGACCCGCCTGACGCACAGCACCGGACCGAAGACCTCCTCGTCTCCAATGGACATGCCCGGCTTCACGTGGTCGAAGATCGTCGGGCCCATATAGAACCCGGCCTCGTGCCCCTTCACCACGACGCCTCTGCCGTCTAGAACCAACGTCGCGCCTTCGGCGATTCCCTTCTCGATCCAGTCCGTAACCCACTTCCGCTGACCTTCCGACACCAGCGGCCCCAGCTCGGACGTTTTGTCGTAGGCGCAGCCGATCCGCCGTTCCCTCGCGAACTTCACCAGCAGTGCCACAAGCTCGTCCGCGATGCTCTCCTGCACTGCGATGGTGGGCAGGGCCATGCACCGTTCGCCCGCACATCCGAAAGCCGCATTGATGATCCCCCGCGCCGTGCGCTCCACCGGGGCATCTTCCAGCACCAGCGCATGATTCTTGGCCTCGCATAAGGCCTGGACCCGCTTGCCATGGGCTGCCGCCGTCTGATAGATATGCAGCCCCACCGTTGTGGAACCTACAAACGTGATCCCCTTGATATCCGGGTGCTTCAGGATCGACTCGGCTTCTCTCCGGCTGCACGTCACCAGGTTCACCACGCCCCTCGGCAGCCCCGCCTCGTAAAGCAACTCCACCATCCGCATGGATGTCATGGGAGTCATGGTGGCCGCTTTCAGCACGAACGTGTTCCCCGCCGCGATGCAGAGGGGTATCATCCACCCCATTGGGATCATCGCCGGGAAGTTAAACGGTGCGATCCCCGCGAAGACGCCCAAGGGCTCGCGGTACAGAACCGTGTCGTACCCCGTGGTCGCGTTCATCGTCGACTCTCCCATCATCAGCGACGGGACTCCGCAGGCCAGCTCAACCGCTTCCTTCGCTTTGAGGACGTCGCCGCACGCCTCTTCCCAGACCTTGCCGTTTTCTACGCACAGCAGATGCGTGAGTTCGTCGAGATGCTGGTGGATGAGATCCCTGAACTTGTACAGTACCTGGACCCTCTTGATTGCCGGCGTGTCGGCCCAGGCGGGATACGCGCTTTTAGCCGATTCGATTGCGCGATTGACTTCTGCCTCGCTGCACAATGGCGTCTGCGCGATCACCTGCCCCGTGCTCGGATCGAAGATATCAGCGTATTTTCCAGACTCTGAAGCCACGGCTTGGCCGTTGACGAATAAATTGAGCGTCCTGATTTCGGTTGCGATCATTGGATTCTTCCTCTGGGCACTACACCTTCGGGAGCTGCCACCCAGCCCGATAGGGCGGATCCACCAGCTTGTTCGCTTCAGCGTCGCCGGTGCGCATATTGGCGGCGTCCCACGTCAGCACTTTCCCCGTGCGCAAGGCAAGCGCGCCCAGCAGAGCCACCTCAGTGAGCTGCGCGGCGAATTCGATGGGTAGACAAGTAGGCTTTCCCTGTTTGGCGCACCGCGTCCACTCAGTATAGTGATCTGGCCTTTCACACCGCGTCAGCGTTTTCGCAGGCTGTTTGAAGTCCCTGAACTTCGATTGCGGCAGCAGTAAACCGCCGGGTAGGCCAGGCACCGTCGTGCCGGCCGGAGGCGTACGCCCAAACGGAGCGAATGGGTTGCCCCCGTACCAACTGGTCATCAGCTTACCGTTGTCGCCGACATACAGAACGCCCTCGCGCGGCAGCTCCATCTCGCGATCCAGCTCCGCCGGACGCCATGGCTTCATCCCGCCATCGTAGTAAAATAGTTTCAACGGAGGCATGTTCCCCCTGGCCGGGTACTCCCACGCCACCATGTTGGCGTCTCCCTCGGTCTCCGGCGTCATCGGAGCCGTGTTGTAGATCTCATACCGGCTGGACGACGAGCCGTAGATCGTCTTCGGCGCGCTCAGTTGCAGTTCTTCGAAGAACGTGTGCAGCATATGACAGCTCATGTCGCCCACATCGCCAGTGCCGAAATCCCACCACGCCCGCCAAATCGACGGATGATAGGCCGGGTGGAACGCCCGCAGCGGCGCCGGTCCGATCCACATGTCCCAGTCCATTCCCGCCGGCGGCGTCCGCACCTCCGTAGGCCGCACCTGTGCGCACGGATAGATCGGGTGAAACGTCCAGGCATGGATCTCCCGTATCCCACCAAGCACTGCGCTTTTCAGAATCTCCGTGGTGCTTCGCGCGTAGCTTGTGCGCGAATCCTGGATGCTCCCTTTGGTCACCAGGTTCTGGTTGGCCAGCAACGCTTGCCGCACCTTGCGCACCTCCCCGACGGAGTGCGCGATCGGCTTGGCGCAGTAGATGTGCTTCTTCATCTGGATCCCCGACATAAGAAGCATGGCGTGCATATGGTCCGGCACCCCGATGATCAGGGCATCAAAGTTCTTCTCTTCCTTGTCGAACATCTGCCGGTAATCGTGGTAGCGCCGCGCAGCCGGATAAGTATCAAAGACCTTCGCCGAGAAGTTGTGGTCCAGGTCGCAAAGCGCCACAATCTTCTCTTCCTTGCAGCCCGCCAGGTAGTTCCGCCCCATCCCGCCAATTCCTACGGCTGCGATCGTGAGCGTGTCACTCGGTGCCTGGTAGCCTGCGCCTCCCAGCACATGACGGGGAACAATCAGAGGAGCCAACGCGGCAGCTACCACGCTACGCCGGGTAATGACGCCGTTGGATGATTTATTGTCATTCATAACGACACATCCTTATTAATGGATAGGGAGTTGCGTATGCAAGCCGAATTGTATATTATACACGACGAGAGCCCAAATGAACACCAAGAGATCTTTTTTCCCGTTCTTCTGTTCCCTCGTGCTGCTTGGAGCACTGACTGCGGCTGAACCTTTGTTCCTGCCGGTCAAGATCGACGGGCCGGTGCATGATCCAGCCAATCACACATATTGGTTTGGCCCGTGGCCCGAGTGTGTCGCCCTGATTGACATGAACGGCGACGGGCTCCTCGACATCGTCAACGGCAGGAATTGGTACGAGGCGCCTAATTGGATCAAGCACAGTGACTTTCGCGACGGAGCCGAGACCTTCGGACCCATCACCGACGACGGTGGCGAGGGTGTCATGGACGTCAATCGCGACGGCAAGCCCGATATCATCAGCTCCGGCTGGATGAAGATGTCGGGCGTCTATTGGTACGAGAACCCTGGCAAGCCCGGAGTCAAGTGGAAGCAACACCTCATCCACGCAGCCCGCGCCATGGAAGGGATCGTTTTGGGCGACCTTGCGGGCCATCACAACGGCGACCAGGACCTCCTCCTCAACCACTGGTCCCCCGTCAAGGGTCAGAACTTCACCTGGTTTGAGCACATTGACAAGGAGCCCTGGCTCCTGGCGCACGTACTTGGATCCGAGGGGCAGGAGCATGGAAACGGCATTGGAGACATCAACGGCGACGGCAGAAATGATATCGTCACTGGCGTCGGTTGGTGGGAATCGCCTCCGAACCCCACTACCGGCAAGTGGATTTGGCACCCTGATTGGAACGTGTTTAAGGGGAACTGCGGACTCCCGATTCTGGTTTACGACGCTAATGGAGATGGCCTTAACGACATCATAATCGGAGCCGCCCAGGACTACGGTCTGAAGTGGCTAGAACAGAAGGTAGACGTTGGCGGCAAACGTAGCTTCGTCGAACACTGGATCGAGAAAGACTTTTCGTTGTTTCACACCATGGAATTGGGCGATATCGACGGCGACGGCAAGATGGAGCTGGTGACCGGCAAGATCCTTTTCCCGCACCAGGGGCGCGACCCCGGAGAGTTCGACCCGCTGTTCATCTTCTGGTACAAGATTGAAAACGGGATATTCGAGCGGCACATCCTGTCCTACAACCACTTGCAGTGGTATCCCGGCCAGACGAAAAATCCGCCGCCTAATGGCGCCATCGGCCTTGGACGGAAGTTCGTAATCGCGGACCTGGACGGAGACGGCAGGGCTGATATCATTGTGGCATCCAATTCGGGCCTGTATGTGTTTTACGGTCGCGGCACCGCCCCCTCCCCAAGAGTCATCAAGAACCCGCTGCCGCCCAATAGCAGCTATCCCACGAATATGAACCGGGGATTCGGCCGGGGTGCGCTTAACCCGCGGTAATTCAATCCGTCAATCAGGCCGCAGGTGAACAGGTTGCTTCCGGCGGCGATCGTCACGCAGTGTTTACCCTCGTTATCGCCGTCTGGGCCGTCGCGATCATCCTCCCGGTCCGTAGCCAATTCCGGATCTGCCTACCCTGGGGCGTGAACTAACGAAGAGAATTCACCCTCTCCAAGTTCTCGAGCAGGAGAAGCTGATAATCTGTGACCGCCCGCGCGGACGCAGCGCCAACTCCTGTATGTGGCACCCGCCGGAAACGCTGTCACGGCGCGCACTTTGCCATCACGTAGCGTCCAGATGACGACCCGCAATCTGCCGGAGTCCGTCAGGCCAACTGACCGGTACCGTTCTTCGCCGCCCCCCCTCGTACGCCAAATCCAGTGAGGAATTCCGCATACGGATTCGAACTCCCGCGCCATCACCTTATGGGCCGCCAGGTGCTTCGTGTTCGCGGCATCCCAATCGAACTCGATTCCGTCGGCCACAATTGAAGGGCAGGCCAACGTATATACGTTGTCAATATGGCCAGACCCGTTCCCAGGGTGTCGCCGCGCCGAGCATGATTCTGGCAACCTGATCGCTCTAGTATAACGTTTCAATAAAACATAATCACATAATCCTGTTTCTGTTATGCTTTAGGCATGGCAGGCAAATCTAGGCGATCCAAACTGGTTTTGTCGGATGAAGACCGCGCGGAGTTGGAGCAGTTATCGCGATCGCGCA
>JANYJN010000331.1 GCA_025358475.1 Candidatus Solibacter sp. | reverse complement strand
TTCATACGCACCGATCTTGACCGCTTCCCTATCCCCGCCAGTTGGCGCCATGTGGCGCGCGTCAGCTATGCCACCAGCCTGATGCGTCAGGGCGTCCTCATCTCCACCACTGAGCACCTGTTGAGCGTCCTCTACTCCTTGGGCATCGACAACGTCTACGTGGAAATCGATAACCTCGAAGTGCCCATCCTGGACGGCAGCGGCCTGCCCTTCGTGCGCCTCATCGAGCAGGCCGGCATCCGCCAGTATCGCCGCCGGCGCCGCTATCTGCGCATCCGCCGTCCCGTCACGGTGGAGGACAAGGGCAAGCGCATCAGCATCATTCCCGACGAAGTTTTCCGCCTGACCTGCGATACGGATTATCCCGCTCCGGTGGGCCGCCAGTCCCTGGAACTGGAAGTCACCCCGGCACGCTATGCCTCGGAGCTGGCCTTCGCGCGCACCTTCGGCTGGCAGAACGATCTCGACCAGATGCGCAATATGGGCCTGATCCGCGGCGCCAGCCTGGAAAACGCCGTCTGTTTTACCAGCCAGGGCCCGATGAATCCCGGCGGCCTCCGTGCCCCGGACGAGTGCTGCCGCCACAAGGCGCTGGATCTTATCGGCGATCTCGCCCTGTTGGGCCGTCCCCTCCTCGGCCACGTCATCGCCGAGCGTGCCGGACATGCCATGCACGCCGCCCTGGTGGCCCGCATCATGAGCGACCCTTCGCTCTACGAGATCATCACCTTCGATCAACTGGCGTCCCGCGTCGCCCACGCGCTCGTATCGCAGTGATTTGGAAACGCTGGAAGAGGCGCGTGACCACCGTACTGCCAGGACCGCTAGGACCCTCATTGCTGGACTGGCTCCCCTTCAACCCGCTATCCTAAAAGGTTGACCCCACAAGCGAATTCAGAACAACAGAAGCAACCGCCACGCGTCTCTGTGGTGGTTGTGTCACGGAACCGGCTGGCGATGCTCCGCCGTTGCCTGGAATCCATCGAGACGTCGGATGCACGCGCCACCTTGCAGGTCATCGTGGTGGATAACGGCTCTACCGACGGCAGCGCCGCGATTGGCGACGATTTCCCGAACGTCCAGTTCATCCGCCTGCCAAAGAATTTTGGCCTGACCAAAGCCCTGAATCTGGGCTGGCGCGCGGCCGATGCAGAGTACGTTTTCTTCCTCCACGACGACACCGAAGTGCGGCCCTCTACCATCGCCATTCTGGCCGGCGCGCTGGATACGCGCGCCGAGGTGGCGGCGGTATGCCCGCTGCTGGTGGACGATAACGGAGAGCCCACGCCGCAATTGGGCAGTCTGCCCCCCACTGGCGTTTGGCTGCCCGCGGCGCACGGCGCTCCGCTGGCGGTGGAATTCCCGCGCGGCGCGGCGCTAATGGTGCGCGTGTATTTCATCAAGGCGATTCGCCAGATCGACGAGCGCTACGGGCAGTTCGGCAGCGATGCCGACCTGGCGGCGGAGATCCGGCGCGCCTCCCGGAAGATTCTGCTGATGCCGGCGGCCAGCGTGCGGCACCAGGGACGTTCCAGCTATACGTCAATGGAGCGGGCCGATTTTCTGTCGAGCCGCGCGGTATTTCTCGGCAAGTACCAGGGGTTGCTCGCGGGGATAAAGGCGCGAATTGCTTCCGTCCTGGGCCCGGTGGCGGCATTCCGGCTGGGTGAGCTGAAGTACACAATCAGCGGGCAAAAGATCGACGGCACTCAGGAATAAGCTCCAGTTGCCCTTGGTTAGGGGTCTAGGTTTACCTTTGATATCTAGTGTTTAGCTCCGGATAACGTTAGCATGAACCGCATGGAAGCTCTGATCTGGATTCTGTTGCCCGGTTTTACGGCTGTTGCTTCCGGTCTGCTGGCTTGGTTCATCATGCAATCGCGTATGGAGGTTGCCCTGGCCCTACAGCGGGAACGCCTGGCCGAGACGCGGGGGGCGCTGGATGCGGAGAAATCGGCGCTTGGGGCATCGCTCGACACCGCGCTGCGCGCTGCCGGGGCGGTGGCCAAACACGAGGCGCTGGAGCACTTCATGGACGAGCTACGCGTGGAACAGCGCCATTACACGCGGGAAAATCGCACCCTGACGAAGAACCGTAAGAGCCTGGTACTGCAGGAACGCATGTACTTCCGCAATATCCCGCTCTCCGACTGGATCGAGCACGAGATCACGGTGGACGAGGGCGCCGACGTCAGCCGCCTGGTGCAGGACATGACCATCTTCGACAAGGGCGTAGTTTCGATCGCCGATGCGGCGCCCGCCAAGAAGCTGTTGGCCTGAGATACAGTCGCCTTCATTAAACGAAATACATGCAAAATCCCGCCCGGTGCGGCGTCAAGCCGGACCATGGCGGACCATCGGTCTAGTGGGCGGTGTAAGATATTAGAATCGACCTCTGGAGAGTCTTCCGACTATGCATCGATTTCGTGTATTTATGTTGTGCGTGTGTCTGGCCGCGGGTTCCAAGGTAATGCTGTCGGCTGGCAAAGGCACTTCCGCCAAGGGCAAAGCCGTCTTCGAAGAAACCTGCGCGGTGTGCCACAACCCGGATAGCGACGAAAAGAAAATGGGCCCCGGGCTGAAAGGTCTCTTCAAGAAGGACAAGTTGACCAACGGGAAGAAGCCGACGGACGCCAGCGTCAAGGGCCAGATCGATGAGGGCGGGCGGGGGATGCCGGCCTATAAGGACATGCTTAGCGATCCGGAGAAGGACGATCTGATCGCTTATTTAAAGACGCTGTAAGAGGGTGGTGGGACAGGCCTCCTGGCCTGTCGAGGGGCGGACCGGTGACCGACCCTCCGAGGCTAAACTTAGCCCTTGGCGAGCAGTTCCAAAGCCTTCTTGACCACCGCGTCGTCTTCCACTTTCTTCTGCTGGCCCGTCTCTACCGCGGGGGATTCCGGCAATGGTTCGCCGTTGTCATCCACCTCGATTTGCGCGTCGGCGTCGCTGACTACGTTGGTGGGGGTCACGCCGGCATCCTGGATCGCCTTGCCTTCGGGCGAGTAATACTTGGCGACGGACAGGATAATCGCCCCGCCATCCTCCATCTTGATATCCCGGCGCACAGCGGCATCCCCGTAGGTGCGTTCACCCACTACCTGGGCGCGCTTGTTGTCCATCAGGGCGGCAGTGGCAACTTCGGCGGCGTCAGCGGTTCCGCGATTGGCGAGGACCGCCAGCGGGAGGGTGGTGATCACCTTAGCGGGGTCCGCCTCGAAGTCCTGGCGCGGCACCTTCTGCCCCACCAGGTACGTGATACGCCCCTTACTGAGGAAGAGGTTGGCCAGCGCGATGCCGTCTTCCGGGCTGCCCTTGGCGCAGTTGCGCAGGTCCAGCAACAGTTTCAGCGCCCCGTCCTTCTGGAGCTGCTTTACGGCGACGGAAACCTGCTTCACCAGTTCCGGCGAAAGCGCATCCACGTTGATATAGCCGACTTTGTCGGCCAGCATGCGGCTCTCCACGGCGGGCAATACGAAGACGCTGCGCGTCAACTTCACGGCAGCCGGTTCCGGGTGGCGCGCGCGGACCACGCTCAACTCCACGGTGGTGCCGCTCTCCCCGCGCAGCAGCATGCTGGCGTAGGCTAGCGGCATATCGCGCGTGGCCACGCCGCCAATGCTCTCGATCATGTCCCCGGTGGTGAAATTGGCCTTGGCCGACGGCGAACCGTTTATGGTACCCACCACGCCCACGTAACCGAATTTCTTGGAGAGGATCAGCCCGACATCGGCGCGCTTGAGGTCCTTGTTCTTCAGGTAGTCGCGATACTGTTCGGCATTCAGATAGCTGGCGAAGGGATCGATGGCTTCGAGCATGCCGTTGAGGGCGCCCAGCGTGACGCTCTTCATGTCGGGCTCTTCCACATACTCGCTCTTGATGCGCGATACCACGTCGCTGAACACCCCAATGTGTTTGTAGGTGTCATCGGGCGATGCGCTCCGGCCCAGCACGCTCCCGATCAGGAGCAGGACGGTGAGGCACGTCGAAGTGCTCACAACGAAATATTTTGTGCGGCTACTCATAGGTTTCTCGACAGATCCAGATCTAGAGCCATTATACTGATTCGACGCGCCAGCCGCCGGTTGGGTTCTACTCTTATTTCCAGCCGTTTCTTTGGCGCAAGCCGGTGATGTGCGCCGCATGGTGCCGCCCGTGCCAGGCGTAGAGCGCCAGGTTGGTGTCCAGGCGCACCAGGCCGAGTTCAGGATGGCGGAACGAGCGGGCAAAATCGGCGGCGCTCAGGGTTTCCAGCAGCCGGACCCAGCGGCCGTGCAGGCTATCGATGAGTTGCAGGGATAGCTCCACCGGGGCGGTGCGCGCATCCGGCAGCTCGGCCCAAGCCTTCTGATCATAGGGCCGAATGGTGGGCTGGCTTTCCGTTAGCGCCAGGCGCCAGCGTATGTAGCTGTTCATGTGGCTATCGGCGACGTGGTGGACGGTCTGGCGGACGGTCCACCCTTCCGGGCGGTAAGGGGTATCGAGTTGCGCCTCGTCCAGCCCGCGCACGGCGTCGCGGTAAAGCATGGGGGCGGCGGCGATCTCCGCGATCAACGCGGGATACCGGCCGGACGCCACGGTTTGCTTGAAATCGAACTTGCCGATGGGATAGCTGAGATCCATGTACCAGATTTTAGCAGCAGCGGGTGAGAATGGAGACATGCGATGGTCCCCGTTGGCACTCCTGCTCGCTCTCCCCGCCTGCGCGGCCGAACTGCAGCCCGGGACCGTGGAGGCGTTCGACCGGTACATCCGCCAGACGGAGCAGCGCCTGGACGATAGCAAAGTCTTCCTCTGGGCCGACGAGAATGCGGACCGGGCGCGCCGCGTGAAGGCTGGCGAAGTGGTGGTGGAGCCATTCGGCGGCAAGGCCGTGACGCCCGTCCCCAGCGGCCTGGTGCATGACTGGGTGGGGAGCGTGTTCCTCCCCGGCGTGACCTTGGAACGGACACTGGCGATGGTGCGGGATTACGACCACCACAAGGATGTCTACCAGCCTGAAGTCATCGATTCCCGCGTGATTTCGCACACCGGGAACGACTTCCACATTTACCTGCGCCTGCGCAAGAAGAAGGTGATCACCGTGGTGCTCTCTAGCGAGCACGACGTGAAATATACACCCCTGGACAAGACCCGCTGGCGGAGCGTGTCACGCACCACCAGGATCGCCGAAGTGATTGACGCGGGCAAGCCGGACGAGCGCGAGCTGCCGCCCGGCACTGGCCAAGGGTTCTTGTGGAAGCTGAACAGCTACTGGCGATTCGAGGAGCGGGACGGCGGCACGTGGCTGGAATGCGAGGCCGTCTCCCTGACGCGCGACGTTCCCACCGGTCTGGGCTGGCTCGTGCTGCCGATCATTAGGGATTTGCCGAAAGAGAGCCTGGCGAACACGCTGCGCTCCACGCGCGCCGCGCTCCGGTAGGACAGGCATCCTACCCGTCCTACCAGATTGCCAGTTCTATGCTTGCTGGAGCTTCCGGCGGCGTGATGGGATAGGCGGCAACCGCCGCTTGGCCCGGTTTTTCTTAGGTACGAAACGAAGCTCCAAGCGCTGTTCGAGAGCTGCCGCAATTCGCTGGAGCATCGTCAGGGAATGACCCTCATAGTCGGCGTCTTCGAGTCGCGCGATGACTGGCTGCTTCGATCCGAGGAGGGCCGCAAGTTCGCTTTGCGATAGCCCGGCCTTAGTGCGGGCGTCGTAGATCATTTGCGCTACTTCGAAGTTGATCTTGGCCTGGGCGATGCCGGCCTTCACGGCCGCGTTATTCCCGATCGCCTTTTCTAGAATCTTCAATGCATCTTTTGTCTGCGCCATGGCTACGTTTTCTCCTGTTCTGAATAGGAGTGCCCCGCGGGGTCCGCCTCAAAATACCTTCTTCCTTCGTATCGCCCTCTCGATATCGCTTTTCGGCACCTTATCTTTCCTGGTCAGCGCGTGGTGGAGGATCGCCAGATTCCTGCCGTGAAAGAAGTACAGTATCCTGTAGTTCACTCGACCCTTTCGAATTCTCAACTCATAGATGCCGTCTGCCAGGATGTTCCGCAAGTGGCCGCCGCATCTCGTGTCCGAGATCGGCGAGCCTCGCAATAGCCGCAACGCAGCTCTCGTAAGCGCGTTGGTCGGCTCGACGAAGGTCCTTGAGCCAGTCCAGCACCGGAACATCATTTCGGTCTTCTTGGTAGAAGACGACATCGGTTCGAGGCATACGCCTAACTCGACACTATCACAATATTGGTATGCCTTCCGCCGCAAGGTGCGCTCCGGTGGGTCGCGCCACGGCAGGTTCGCCGAAGTGGTTAACGCGGGCAAGGCGGAGGAACGGCAATTCGAGGAGTGGGACGACGGCACGTGGCTGGAATGCGAGGCCGTCTCCCTGACGCGCGATCTGGCGAACCATTCGCTGAGCCGGGGTCATGAGCGACTTATGGCGACACGCAAAGCGGCCCGGCGAGCCGAAGCTCGCCGGGCCGCCCGCTCCGTTTACCGCGCCGCCACCTGCGCTACGCCGGCTTGATCCTTCAGGGCGCTTGCCTTATCCGTGGCTTCCCAGGTAAAGGTTTCTTCGGTCCTCCCGAAGTGGCCGAACGCGGCCGTCTTGCGGTAGATGGGACGCCGCAGGCGCAGCGTTTCGATGATGGCGCGCGGCGTCAACTGGAAATTCGCCCGCACCAACTCCGTGAATTTAGCATCCGGAATGGCCCCGGTGCCGAACGTGTTCACCATCACGGACACCGGTTCCGCCACGCCGATGGCGTACGCCAACTGCACTTCGCAGCGCGAAGCCAGCTTCGACGCCACAATGTTCTTGGCGATGTAGCGCGCCATGTAACACGCCGAGCGGTCCACCTTGGTGGGATCTTTGCCGCTGAACGCGCCGCCGCCGTGACGGCCCATCCCGCCGTAGGTATCGACGATGATCTTGCGGCCCGTCAACCCCGTATCGCCGTGCGGACCGCCCACCACAAACCGGCCCGTCGGGTTGATGTGGTACTTCGTCCGCTCGTCCACCATATCCGCGGGAACCACGACGTCGATGATGTGCTTCTGCACTTCCTCGCGCAGGTCTTCGATGGAAATGTCCGGGCTGTGCTGCGTGGAAATCACTACCGCTTCGATGCGCTTCGGCTGGTTGTCCACGTACTCCACCGAAACCTGGCTCTTGCCGTCCGGCCGCAGGAAGTTCAACACGCCCTCCCGCCGGGCATCGCTGAGGCGGCGGCACAGCTTGTGCGCCATCATTATAGGCATCGGCATCAGTTCGGGCGTCTCGTCGCAGGCGTAGCCGAAC
>JANYJN010000698.1 GCA_025358475.1 Candidatus Solibacter sp. | reverse complement strand
AGGCCATGACAGACACCAAGCGTCAGGCCCACACCAAGGTTGTTGAATTGGTCCTTAGAAAGTCCGTGAAGTCAGAAGAAAACGTCGACCAGACGAAGCCGAAAGCTGTTATTGGGAGTTAATGGGAGTTTGTGGTACGCCCGAAGATCCGCGTAACCTATTGAAAGAATTGGTTGCGGGGGAAGGATTTGAACCTTCGACCTTTGGGTTATGAGCCCAACGAGCTACCAGACTGCTCCACCCCGCAGAACCATCCTACCGCATGCCAACGCTGCGGTCAAACTCCTTGTTACAGAATTCTTGCGCCACCTGAGTACAATGGGGGTGTGCCTCGCCTCGTAGTTCCCGCGGCCCTCGCTCTGGCCGCCGTTTTATCGGCCCAAACCGCGCTGTTTCCCCTCAAGGACGTTAAGCCTGGGATGCGCGGCACCGGCCGTACCGTCTTTAACGGGAACAAAATCGAGGACTTCCAGGTGGAAATCCTCGGCGTGCTGGACAATATCGGCCCCAAAGAATCCCTCATCCTCGCCCGCCTCTCCGGCGGACCGCTCGAACACACCGGCGTCATGCAGGGCATGAGCGGCAGCCCCGTCTACATCGACGGCAAGCTGGTGGGAGCCGTGGCCATGGCCTTCCCGTTCGCCAAGGATCCCATCGCCGGCATTCGCCCCATCGAGGCCATGCTGCGCACCTCCACCGCCCCCACACCGCTAGCGCCATCGCCCACGCCCGCCGCGCTTGGCCCGCGCGCCGCCCTGGCGCTCAACGAGCGCGACCTCACCCGCCGGATCCCGCGCCCCGAACCTGTCCTGGGCGGCGAGGTCCGCATGATCGACATCGCCACCCCCATCTCCTTCGGCGGATTCAGCCGTGCCACCCTCGACGCCTTCGCGCCCCAACTCCGCGCGCTGGGCCTGGAGCCCCGCCAGGGCGTGACCAGCGGCGGCAAGATCGAGCCGGGCATGGGCAATCCGGCCGATCTCAAGCCCGGCGCCATGATCAGCGTCCAACTGATGGCCGGCGATCTTTCGGTGGGCGCCGATGGCACCGTCACCCACATCGACGGCAATCGCATCTACGCCTTCGGCCACCGCTTTCTGGATATCGGTTCCACGGCGCTGCCTTTCGCGCGCGCCGAAGTCCTCACGCTTCTCGCCAATACCAACACGTCGTTCAAAATCTCCTCGGCCAAGGAATGGATGGGGACTATCTACCAGGACCGCAACACGGCCGTGGCCGGCGAACTGGGCAAGCGGCCGCCCATGGTGCCGGTGTCGGTAAGCCTCTCGCGCGGCGGAAAAGCGGTGGAAAGCTACCAGATGCAGATGGTTCACGACTCGCTGCTTTCGCCGCTGCTGCTGCAGATGGCCGTGTTCAGCGCCATCGACGCCACGGAGCGTACCGTGGGCGCCGGTAGTATCCGCGTCACCGGCCAGATCGAATTTCAGAACGGGACCGCCCCTCTGCGCATCAATAATATGTACGCCGCCGACACCGGGAGCCCCATGCTGGCATCTCTCTCCGCCGCCGTTCCCGTCGCCTTCGTCATGCAGGGTGGCTTTGAATCGCTCCAGTTGAAGAAGGTTTCGCTCCATATTGAGGCGTTCGACCAGAAGAAGCAGCTCACCATCGACGGCATCACCACCTCGCGCCGCGACGTCCGCGCCGGCGAAAAGGTGCTACTCCACGTCTCCCTCACCGGCGAGAATGGCGTCGAAACCGTGCGCCGCGTGGAATACCAGGTGCCCATCGGGGCGGAACCCGGCATCCTGTACTTCACCGTGGCGGACGCCGGCACGGCCAACATTGCCGATTTCCGCCAGGTGTTGACCTCTACCGCGCGCACGCCCGGCCAACTGGTTTCCATTGTCAACAACCTGCACCCCAACACCAAGGCCTACGTCCGCGTTTGGCGCGCCGACCCGGCCTTCCAACTGGAGGGGGTGGATCTGCCCGACCCTCCGGCTTCGGTTTCCCTGATCCTGGCCGGCTCGCAATCCAGTTCCGCTGGAATCACCCAGACCCGTAACTCCAAAATTGCGGAAATGGAGATCGACATCGGCGACATGGCGGTGACCGGCTCCAAGACCGTCCAGGTGGAAGTAAAGGAATGACTCTCTCCCTGCGCCACTTCGCATGTGCCGCCGCTTTGTGCGCGGCGCTCGACCCTGCCGCGTTTGCCAGCGGCACCGCCACTTGGGAGCTGAATTCGTATGCGGATTTCATCCGTGGGCGCTTCCACGGCCTCTCCCTAAGCCGCGAAGGCCGTCTCTCCCTCTCCCCCAAGGTCGAGACCCTGTTCACCAGCGATGAGCCCGTCATATGGGCTCTGGCCCAAGCCCCCGGCGGCGCGATCTACGCCGCTACCGGTCATCGCGGCCGCCTTTATAAGGTCGAAGGTCCAGCCAAGAGCACGCTCCTGTGGACCGCGGCCGAGCCGGAGATTTTCGCCCTCGCCGTGGACCGCTCCGGTGCCGTTTACGCCGCCACCTCGCCCGGCGGCAAGGTCTACCGCATCGAGAACGGCAAGGCCACCGAATACTTTAATCCCCAGGCACGCTACATCTGGTCGCTGGCCGTGGGCCCCGATGGCGCCCTCTATGTGGGCACCGGCGAACAGGGCAAGGTCTTCCGCGTGGCCAGCGCCGGCCACGGCGAGGTCTGGTATGAGACGGGACAATCGCACATTACCGGCCTGGCCGTGGATTCCCAGAACCGCGTGCTCGCCGGTACCGAACCCAACGGCATCCTGTACCGCATCACCGCCAAGGACAAGGCGTTCGTGCTTTACGACGCCCCCCTGCCGGAGATCCGCGCCATCGTCCCTATGCCCGATGGCACGGTGTACCTGGCAGCCATGGGCGGGTCCACCGCCAAGCGCGCGCAGGCAGCCAATCAGGCGGTCCAAGGCAACTCCGGCAGCGGAACCGCCGTCACCTCATCGGTCACCACCATCACCGTCGAAGCCCAGGCGGCCGAAATTAAACCGCCCGACCCCACCAAGCCGCCGCCAACCCAGCCTGGCGCCGCCACCACCATTACCTCCACCCCCCAGGTCAGCACGCAATTCACCCCGGTGGTGGA
>JANYJN010000675.1 GCA_025358475.1 Candidatus Solibacter sp. | reverse complement strand
CAAAAGTACACTCGGCTGCGCCTCAGAGGCGGCCGTTCCTCCGACCCTCTTGGTTCTCTCTGCGTCTCTGCGTTGAAGAGCAATCCGGTAGTGCTTCGAATTCCCCGACCACGCCCGCGGTAAGATCGAGTCATGCGCATCCTTCTCTTCAGCGGCAAAGGAGGCGTGGGAAAAACCAGTCTTGCCGCCGCCACCGGGCTGGAACTTTCGCGCCTGGGCTATCGAACGCTGGTCATGAGTGTCGATCCCGCGCACAGCCTGGCCGACGCGTTCGACCTCGAAACCAACCTCTTCCACGAAAAAACCTGCGACCCCTACCCCATCGACGGGAAGTTGGCCATCCACGAGGTCAACATCCAGAAGGAGATCAAACGCCACTGGCGCGAGATTTCCGCCTACGTCATCAGCGTCCTGCGCACCACCGGCATCAACGACGTGGAGGCCGAAGAACTAGCCATCCTGCCCGGGATGGAGGAACTCAGCGCCCTGATGTACGTCAACCAGTTCCGCCGCGAGGATCGCTACGACGTGATCGTGCTGGATTGCGCCCCCACCGCCGAATCCATGCGCTTCGTCAGCATGCCGACCACGCTGGACTGGTATATGAAGCACATCTTCCCCTTCCAGCGCAGCTTGTTGAAGGCCGTGCGCCCGCTGGCCAACCGCGTCTCTCCCGTGGAACTGCCCACCGACAGTTATTTCGCCAACGTCAAAACCCTGTTCAGCCGCCTGGACGGCATTGGCGACCTGCTGGAAGATCCTCGCATCACCAGCGTCCGGCTGGTCACCAATCCGGAACGCATGGTGCTGCGCGAGACCCAGCGCGCCTTCGTTTACTTCTCGCTGCACGGCCTCGCGGTGGATGGCGTGATTGTCAACCGGGTGCTGCCGGTGGAGGTCACCGACCGGTACTTCCAGGAGTGGCGCCTCTCGCAGGGCCGTATTCTGGAAGAGATCGACCGGTATTTCGCTCCTGTGCCGGTCACCCGCGTCCCCCTGTTTACGCACGAAGTGCTGGGCCGCGAACGCCTGGAGGAACTCGCCCGAAGCCTCTATGACGGCAAGGAGGATCCCGCGGCCGTCACCCGCACCGAAGCGCCGTACGCATTCACCAAGTCCGCCGACGGCCGCTACGAGGTGCGATTGCAACTCCCCTTCGCCGTCAAGGGAGAGATCGCGTTGTTCAAGAAGGGCGACGAACTGGTGGTGGAGATCGGCACCCTGCGCCGCCACATCGGGCTGCCGGCCTCGATGGCGAGCCTAACGCCCGGGCGCGCAAAGCTAGAGAATAAGATATTGACCGTGGAAATGAAGGAGACCTAAGATGGACGAAAAAACCGCAGCTACCGGAACCCACGCTCACGCCGGGGGCTGCTTCTTCTGCGAGACCGCGATGCCGATGCTGGAAAACCTGGTGAGCGTAGCCACGCGTGACCACTTCCGCACTTCGCGCGTGGAGTTTCTCAAGGGGCTGCGCAGCCTGCTGGACGAACGCATCTCCCACATGGCGGGCGAGGAGCCCAAAGGTACTCACGTCACCGTGGAATAGCGCGTGGCGGCATAAGGCTCGCCGCTCACTTCGCCCAAAGGAATGGGAATGCCGCGACCTTAATGGGGCGGACCCCCTGGTCCGCGCGGGACGCCCCCGTCCCGCTGCCGGCACCATCGGGTCGACACCTTGCGGGCACCTTCCGCCCTACCATATATGCGGACGGGCGGCAAGCGGGCATAGTAAATGGCCTTGCGCCTTCAGCCTGCCAATCCCAGCGCAGCCCGGACGCTCGCTGTCCCTACGGCAGCACCGTCAACTTGATATTGCGGAACGCGATCTCGTGGCCTTCGGCTTCGAGCCCGATATGGCCCTTGCGCAAGGCAATTCCCGCAATTTCGTTAACCAAAGCGCCATTCACCGAGAGCGCGATTTTGTCCCCCTGCACGCGAATCTCGTAGTGGTTCCACTCGCCCGCCGCCTTGATGCGGTTCTCTTTCATCTCCTTCATCAGGTTGAAATGCTGCAAGGCGCCCTCCACCAGGTTGACGCCGAACAGGTAGCCGCCGCTGGGACCGGTCTGGGCCTGCGTCCACAACTCGCCCCACGGAGAAAGCCGGATACCGATCCCGCTGTTGTACTTCACGGCGGCGCCCTTGGGGGTGAAGCGGAAGTCCACTTCCAGAATGTAATCGCCCAACACCTGGTCATAG
>JANYJN010000327.1 GCA_025358475.1 Candidatus Solibacter sp. | reverse complement strand
GCGTACCCGTACCGGCGGTTGCCCGGATCGGTGCAATCGGCCAGGCACTCGGCACACGTCGCGATGTCCGGCGAGATTAGCGCGAACTTGCCAGTCTCCGCCACACTCGGCCGGATGCGGAATTCGCGTTCGCCAGTGGGGGGCAGGGAAGTCACTGCCCGATCCTGGATCCACCCTAGCGGAGGATGCCCGGTCCCCAGCGCGTCCAGGAAAGCCTCAATCGCCGCCCTCTCGCCTTCCACTTCCGCCACCAGGCCGGAGGAATCGTTCAGAACGTACCCCGCCAACCCCAGCCGCCGCGCCAGATGGTACACAAACGGCCGGAACCCGACCCCCTGTACGATTCCCCGCAACCGGACCTGAATGCGCTGTGGCATACCTGTAAAAAGAAAGAATCAGCCGCAGATGAAACGGATGAACACCCATGAACACGGATAAGCAATCCTGGTCTTATCCGTGTTCATCGGTGTTCATCAGCGGCCAATAGTTTTTGTGTTGTTCGCGTCTCTGCGAGATACATCCCTACCAGTATCCGTCGGACAACACTCTTTTCCGGCAACTGGTGCAGAATTCCGTCCCTTTCACGTCCAGCCGTTCCACCCCATGGCTGGACGACATCACGCATCGCCAGTCGGCGCAATGGCGCAGCCCGAACGTGTGTCCCAGCTCGTGAGCCGACTCCTTCACCAGGCGCTCGCGATGCAGATCTTCGCGCCGCGGCATCCCGTAGAAATCCTCCTGCAGCCGCGCCGTGGAGACCACCGCGCAGTTTCCATCCAACTGCGCTTCGCCGAACACAAAGGTCAGTACCGGGACATAGAGATCGCACGCCGTCACGCCCAGAATGCGCGCATCCGGATCCGAGGCGCGCTCCAGGCGTTGCAAGATCGACGTGGAATAATACTGATGCCGTCCCGCGTCCAGCGCGAACGAGACGTCGAAAGTCTCCGGCCGGATGCGGCACGGCGTGCGGAACATGCGCACCAAAGTGGCAGCCAGATGTTCCAGCACCACGAGGCCCGGCTCCAGCGGCCCGGCCCCGTTGGCTAACGGGATCAGGTGGATCGGCTTCACCGCAATCCGTAACGCCGCAGCTTGTTATAGAGCGTGGTGCGGTCGATGTCCAGAATCCGCGCCGCGCGTGACAGGTTGTGCTGCGTCTCCCGCAGTATGCGTTCGATGTGCACCCGTTCGATATCGTCCAGCGTCTTGCCGCCCTTCGGCTCGTCCACCTGGAACTGGAATGAGAAATCCGCCGGACGGATTTCGTTGCCCCGGCCCACTACCAGCGCCCGTTCCACCGCGTTCTCCAGCTCCCTCACGTTGCCCGGCCAATCGTGCCGCATCAACACCTCGATGGCTTCCTGCGAGAGCTGCGGCACCGGCCGGCTGGTCGCCATGCAGAACTTGTTGAGAAAGTGCGCCACCAACAGCGGTATGTCTTCGCGCCGGTCGCGCAACGGCGGCAGCTCGATGCAGAACACGTGCAGCCGGTAGTAAAGATCCGGCCGGAAGGTGCCGTTCTTGACCAGCGTTTCCAGATTCTTGTTGGTCGCCGCGATGGCGCGGAAATCCACCTTGAGCTGCTGGTTGCCGCCCACCCGCACGATCTCCTTCTCTTGCAGCACCCGCAGCAGGTCGGTCTGCGTCTTCAGGCTGATGTCGCTGATCTCGTCCAGGAAAACACTGCCCCCGTCGGCCACCTCGAACTTGCCCTTCTTGCGGTACTGCGCCCCCGTGAACGCGCCCTTTTCGTGCCCGAACAGCTCGCTCTCCAGCAGCGTCTCCGTCAGCGCCCCGCAATGCACCGTCACCATCGGCATGTAGCGCCGCGGACCCGCCGCGTGGATCGCCCGCGCCACCACTTCCTTGCCCGTCCCGGTCTCCCCCGTGATCAGCACGGTGGCCTCCGTGGGCGCCACCATTTCAATCAGCTCGGTGACCTTCTTCATCGCCAGGCTCCGGCCGATCAACTCGGTCCCCGGAACCACTTCCGACAGATCCTCGCGCAACCGGTTCACCTCGCGCCGGGCCCGCTTATGTTCCAGCGCGTTAGAAACCAGGTGCGACAGCTCATCGGGATCCACCGGCTTGGTGATGTAATCGTAGGCCCCCAGTTTCAACGCCTGCACCGCGGTTTCCACGCTGGCGTAGCCCGTCATGATGATGATGGTCAGGTCCGGATCCGCTTCCCGCAAGCGGGCCTGTAACTCCATGCCGTCCATGCCCGGCATCTTAATGTCCACCAGCGCAATGTCGAACTCCGCCTGCTGGATAATCTCCAGAGCTTCCCGGGCGCCCCCGGCTGGCCGCGCCGTGTACCCTTCGCTGGTAAACCACTTGCCCAGCGAATCGCGCACCACCAGTTCGTCGTCGACGATCAGGATTCTGCCCTTGGTTCGGGTTGCTACTGGTGGTTCCACTACGCTTACCATTTGATCCTCCTGTTGGTTGCCATTGCTTCCCGCTGTTCGCTTGTGCCGTCTCCGCTCACTGCCTGGCACCCGCCGTTACCGCCACCGTCGCTGGCAGCGCCACCCGGAACTCCGTCCCCGCGCCCGGTTCGCTCCGCACGGTGATTTCACCCGCATGCTGTTCGATAATGCCCGCCGCCACCGCCAGGCCAAGCCCGGTGCGGTTCTGATCTTCCTTGGTGGTGAAAAACGGGTCGAAGATGCGCGGCAGCACGTCCGGCGGAATACCAGAGCCGCTATCCTTCACGCGCACCACACCCTGTTCGGCGGTTCCGTCGAATTCCGTACTCACTTCCAGCGTGCCGCCCTTGGGCATCGCCTCGGCGGCGTTCACCATCAGCACCAGAATCACCTGCTGGATCTGGTTGCCGTCGCAATCCACCGCCGGTAATCCTTCCGCCAGGGTCTCTTTCAACTGGATGCTTTGCATGTCCAGCTTGTGCTTCACCAGTTGGACCGCGCGGTGCACCACCGTGTTCAGATCCTGCGGCTCGCGCTGGCTCGGCGCCTGGCGCGAAAACGTCAGCAGGCTCTTCACCAGTTCGCCGCACCGCTTGCTCTCCCGCTCGATGGTCTGCAATTGCTCCGCCATCTCATCGCGTCCTTCGAATTCCAGCTTCTGCACGTTGCGCAGCGTCAGGTGCGCGTAAGTCAGAATGCCGAACAGCGGATTGTTGATTTCGTGCGCCACCGTCGCCGCCAGCTTGCCGATCGAAGCCATTTTCTCCGAGCTCAGCAGCGTCTTGTGGATCTTCTCCAATTCAGCCGTTTTACGCCGCACCCGCTCTTCGATCTCCGCCTGCGCGCCTCCCACCTTGGCCGTCATCTTGTTGAAGGAGCGCGCCAGGTCGCCCAACTCGTCGTCCGAACCCACCGGCAGGCGATACGAGAGGTCCCCATCCGCCACGCGGTGCGTGCCGTCGATCAGTTTCTTCACCGGGCGGTACACCACAATCCAGATGAACCCTACCGCCAGCGAGGAACCCAGTATGATCGCGCCCAGCAGGAAATACGCCAGGTTCCTCTGGTGCTGCGCCATCTGCTGGTCCACCGTGTCCAGCGAAAGATTCGCGTCTATCACACCCAGCACCTGCTGCCCCGCCGGATGCACGTGGCACGCCGCATTAGAGCATTCCGGACCGTTACCCACGGGCTGGATCACCGCCAGCACGCTATGGCCCTGGTTGTCGGTAAAACGGCGCGCGCGGTCCTTGCGATTCAATTTGGTGATCGGCGCCGATTGCTGATGGCATCCGTAGCAGGCTTCCGCATTCTTGTCCACCACCGTATTGATCTCGCCGGCTTCGGTAGAGAGCGTGATCCGCCCTTCCTTGTTGAATAGCCGGATCCGCCGGATGCCGTTCTCGCTGCCCAGTTCCCGAATGATGTTGTACAGCGCCTGCCGGTCGTTGTGCAGCATCTCGTAATGCGTGCTGCGTAGAATCACGTCGGCGATCCGGTAGGCCGATTGCTTGATCAGATCCTCGGAGTGGCTGCGCTCCATCCGCAGGTTGATATACCCGAACAACGCAAAGAAAGCCGCCGTGCTCGCGATCACGCAGATCGCGAGTTTGGCGGCCAGTCCCAGGCGGAGTTTGTTCGGCGGTTGCATCAGACGGCGACGGGGTCTTCCTCCTGGGCTTCCAGTTCCACGTGCGAGGCTTCATGCGCCGCCTCGAAAACCGGGAAGTTCTGCGCCACGAAGTGGAAGATCGCGAAACCCCCAGCCACAATCGATAGCGTTACCGCCACCTCGCTCCACTTTGGAATGTAATGCGTCCCGCTGCCCGCCTCCAGACCGGTGATGCCCACGTTCAGGCGGTTGGTGATGAAGGCAAACACCACCATCACCGCGCAGGCATATAGCGCCGTCGGCCGCATCCGCACCCTGGCTTGAAACAGCAGCACGGTGGGAATCGCCATCAGCACGATCTCGAGCCCAAATAACCAGGTTTCCGTCCGGTTTAACCCCAGCAGGCCGAACACATGCCGGTGGCTCAGGTCCAGGAATCGAATCCACAGGTACACGCTTAATACCACCGCCAACACCCGGCCAATGCTGGCCAAAAGCGGAAGTTCCAGCGCCCGGCCAAAGGCCCGGCTGCTGTGCCAGCTTTCGAAAATCGTCATCGCGAGGCCTACCGCAATCGCCGAAACCCAGAACAGCACCGGCAGTATCGGCGTGTACCACAGCGCATAAAGTTTCTGCGGAACAATCAGGAACAGCGTGCCCAGCGAACTCTGGTGCAGCGTGGAAAGCAGCACACCCAGAATCATCAGCGGCACCGAGATCTTGTGGATCCACTCGAGCGGCTTGTGCAACCCGAATTTCTCGAACACCATCGGCAGGAATTCCAGGAACAGCACTGTCGAGTACAATGTCACGCACCACGCCACTTCAAACATCACCGAGTGCGGATTCCACATCACCAGTGGATGCCACAACCGGTCCGGCCGCCCCAGGTCGTATAGCAGCCCTACCGTGACCAGCGTGTATCCCAGGAACGCCGTCAATATCGCCGGCCGCAGCACCGGCTTGTAGGCTTCGATATTGAAGATGTGTACCATCGCCACCAGCGTGAACCCGCCGGCCGCCAGTCCCACCCCGCACATCACGTCGAAACCGATCCACAGGCCCCACGGAAATTTATCGCTCAGGTTGGTGGAGCCGCCCAGACCGTACATCACCCGCAGGTACGTCGCATAGAGTCCGCTCAGCATGATAGCGGCGAAAATTACGCGCCAAACGGTGAGCTTCGGAAATTGCAGCTTCGGAAATTGCAGCCTCGGAAATTGCGGCGTCATCGGCGGCGTCCCTCCTTCTTGGCCACTTCGGCCCGGCGGTTGCTAATCCACCAGATCCCGCCCAACAGCACCGTCCCTGTCGAAACAATGTCCGGCACCAGTTCCAGCACACGCCAGGTGGTTTCCGGCAACGCTTCCATGGGAACGTTGGTGCGCAGCCCGATCTGCTCGAACGGCACCGCCGAAAGGTAGAGCACGCTGGTCCCACCGGCTTCCTTTACGCCGTAGACCTTGTTGTAATACCCGCCAGGTTTCTCGGCGATCCGCTTGCGCGCTTCCACCAGCAACTCATCGCGCTCGCCGCACACCGTCGCGCCCACCGGACAGGCTTCCGCGCACGCCGTCTGCTTGCCCTGGCTCTGCCGCTCATAGCACATATCGCACTTGCGCATCTTGGGCAGGCGCTTGTCCCACTCGTAGGAGGGCACCTGGAACGGGCAGGCCTGCATACAATAGCGGCAACCCATGCACTTATCCGCGTCGTATATCACCGGCCCCAGGGCCGTCTTCTGCAACGCACCTACCGGACACACCGAAGCGCACGCCGGTTGTTCGCAATTCATGCACAGCCGCCGACTGTAACGCTCGCCATGGGTTTCCACCGCCGTCAGCTTGTGGGCCGAGATGGTCTCTTCCGCGGCAATTTTGTCGTTATACGGCAGTCCCCAGCGCTCGGCGCACCCGCTTTCGCAGGATTTACAGCCAATGCACAGGGTACTGTCGTACAGCATAGCTCTCGACATAAAGACCCTCAATTCCTTTTTACCAGAAAACGATGTCAATGTGTAGAATATCTTTACACCCCTCACGAAGTGGGGCTACGTGGTGAGGAAGAACTCGCCGGTGACGTCCTTCCAGTTGGCGTCGGGAAGTGCTGCCATCAGGTCGTCGGCCGGCCGTCCGCCATCCGCCGCCACCGCTCCCGCCAGCGCCGGTTGCCGCGCGTACAAGCGCTCCACCGCTTCGCGCATCCACTCACTTACCAGCGTCCGCGGAATCAGGTTGCGTGTGGTGTTCTCCTCGTCGGGAACATGCACACTCACCAGCCAGCCTCTGCCGTAGGGATCCTGCCGCAGCAGCGAGGTGTTTTCCAGTACTTCGGTGTTGATTGCCATGACTTCCCCTTCGGTCGGAGACACCATTTCCGTCTTCTGGCCGTCGCGGAAGAAGGAAATGATCTTCTGCCCCTGCCGCACCCACTGCCCGGGCTTCGGCAATTCGATCTTTTCAATTTTACCGATGAGCGCCGCGGCAAATTCGTCCGCGCCCACCCGCACCACGTTCTGGCGCTCCCGCACCAGCCAACTGTGCCCGCTGTGATACGAAACGCTCTGCGGAACCAGGAATCCGTCTACATAATCCGCGCCAAAGCGCGAAACTGCCGCCGAATGGGCTACCGCCGGTACCGTGAGGATCGCCTTGCGGCGATTCAGGAAGTAATCCAATACGATGAAACCTAAGAAGGTGCCGAGAACTAGAAGAACTGTCATAACGTTTACCGCCTTTCTGTCTTCATTAAAGGCACCTGGAGTGCCAAAAGCCGCCGTGTTTTGCCCCTCTATCCGTTGTGGAATCATACAGATGCGAGTGTAGAGATTTACGGCATCGTCTGGGCCGTCGCAAACTGCAACATACCCCTGTTGTGAATGTCCACCATCCCTCATGGAATCAGCACTTTACGCCGAGTGTCGGCGAATCCTACGGCCGTGTCGTACAATCCATCAGTTTCCGGCCGGCACTTGGCCCCGAGGACGCAAATTTCTGCGAACCGAACCCCCGGGCACAGCGTAATATACTTTATCGTGCGAACCGAAATCCGCCATGCCATCCGCGGCCTGCTCCGCGACCGGGTCTTCGCCCTCATGATCGTTCTGTCCCTGGCCGTGGGCATCGGCGCCAACACCGCCATCTTTTCCCTGGTCAACGGAGTCCTCCTCCAACCCCCCGATTTTCCCCACCCCGAACGCCTCGTAGCCCTCACCCAGTGGGCTCCCAAACTGCTCAAAGCCTATCCCGCCTTGCCAGTCAACATCGCCATCTACGCCGACTGGCGCAAGAAGATGTCCAGCTTCGAAAACATCGGCATCGCTACGGCCAGCGCCTTTAATCTGACCGGTAGCGGCCAGCCCGAGCAGGTGCGCGGCGCCAGCGTCTCGGCCACCATTTTTCCCGTGCTCGGCGTACAGCCGCCGCTCGGCCGCGCCTTCACCGAACAGGAAGATCACTCCGGGCACGACCAGGTCGTCATCCTCGCCGATTCGCTCTGGCGCCGCCGCTACCAGGCCGACCCCACCATCGTCGGCCGCAAGATTCTGCTCGACGGCAAGCCCCACGAAGTGGTGGGCGTTCTGCCCGCATCGTTCCATTTCCCGCGGGAAGAGAAGACTGGCCCGCGCGTTCTCGGCGAAGGTCTGGAAATCTACCGGCCCCTGGGCTACCAGCCCGAAGATCTCCAACTGCATATGGGCGATTTCAACTTCTGGGCCACCGCCCGCCTCCGTCCCGGCGTCTCACTCGCCAAAGCGCAGGCCGAGCTCAACGTGGTGCAAGCCGCCATCAGCCAGCAGATCCCCGGCGAGTTCGACCTCCACGCCAGCCTCATCCCGCTCCAGGAACGCATGGTCGGCGACTTCCGTCAGGGCCTCGTCCTCCTCATGGCGGCCGTGGGCGCAGTGCTCCTCGTGCTCTGCGTCAATCTGGCCAATCTGTCGCTAGCGCGCGCCGCCGGCCGCGCCCGCGATTCGGCCATCCGCACCGCCCTCGGCGCCAGCCGCGGACGCCTGCTCGGCCAATCCGTCGTCGAGAGCCTCATCCTGGCACTAGCCGGCGGCACGCTCGGCGTTGCCCTGGCTTACTGGGGATTGCGCGCCCTGCTGGCCGCCGCGCCCATCGATCTGCCGCGTTTGCAGGAAGTCCATGTCGATTCCCGGGTGCTCCTCTTCGCCCTCGCCCTTTCGCTGCTCACCGGCCTCACCTTCGGCTCCCTGCCCGACGTGCGTAGCCTGCTCTCCTCACCCATGGAAGTGCTGAAATCCGGCGGCCGGGGCAATACCGAAGGCCGCGGCGGATTGCGCGTGCGCAACCTCCTGGTCGGCCTCGAGGTCGGTCTTAGCGCGGCGCTCCTGGTCACCGCCGGACTCCTCATCGCCAGCTTCGTGCGCCTCATGGCCATCGACAAAGGCTTTCAGGTGGATCGCGTACTCGCCATGAATCTCTCGCTGCTCTCCACCAAGTACCCTAAGGAGGCCGACCGCACCGCATTCTTCCAGCGCGCCCTGGAAATGGCCGCGCGGCTGCCCGGGGTGCGCAACGTCTCGCTGGTATCGGCCCTGCCCCTGATGGGCGAAACCTGGATCGATCTCGTCGGTAACGAACACGACACGCGGCCCCTGGTCGAGTTGCCCACCACCAACGTGCGCTTCGTGAGCCCCGGATATTTCCAGACTCTCGCCGTCGCCCTGCGCGGCGGCCGCGATTTCGAGGAGCGCGACCGCTCTCGCAAAGTGGCCATCGTTTCCGCCAGCCTGGCGCAACGCGTCTGGGGCCAGGAAAACCCGGTTGGCCGCAAGCTGAAGAGCAACGATCAGCTCCTCGAAGTGGTCGGCGTGACGCCCGATTTCCGCAGCACCAGCCTCGATAAAGATCCGGTCAACATGCTCTACATCCCCTACTGGCAGCGCCCGCGATTAGGCGCCTCGCTTCTGGTGCGCACCTCGATGGACCCGCGATCCATCGCCAACGCGCTGCGCGGCGCCATCTGGCAGATCGATGGCGAGGTCTCCGTGCCGGACGTGCGCACGCTCGAAGAAGTTCTGTCGCGTTCCGTGGCGCAGCGCCGTTTCCAGATGCTGCTGGTGGCCCTCTTCGCCCTCGCCGCTCTCGCCTTGGCGGCCTTCGGCACCTACGGTGTCCTTTCTTATGCCGTGACCCGCCGCACGCCGGAGATGGGAATTCGCCTGGCGCTCGGCGCGCAGCGCCGCAACGTCCTCGGCATGGTGCTGCGCCAGGGAATGATGCCGGTGCTCGCCGGGATGGCCACCGGCTCCCTGTCGGCCCTCGCCATCGGGCGGGCGCTGGAAAGCCTCCTCTTCCACGTCAGCCCGAGCGATCCGCTGGCATTTGCCGTGTCGGGTGCGGTCCTTCTGCTGGTCTCTTTGGCGGCTTGCCTCGTCCCCGCGCGCCGCGCCACCCGCGTCAGCCCCATCGAAGCCCTTCGCTTCGAATGACCGGAGGCTCAGGCAGATTTCGCTTCCGCGCTCTCCGCGCCCTCCGCGGGTAGCCTGCGGCAACAGGGATACTGCTCTCCTTCCGGCGCCCTGTTCACTGTTTTCTCTGCGCTTATCTCTGCGTCTCCGCGTCTCTGCGTTGAAGGCGATTGCCTGTTGGGTTCCCGCTTCCCCCGGTAAGGGAGCGTTGGATCGCTCCAAGCCCTGCGCTTCGAACAGACTCGGCAGCCCGTGATAGAATGCGCTCTAGATGGCCTCTTTCATCCAAAACCAGTTCGAGCAGAATATCGTCACCACCAGCGTGGACCACGTGTTCAACTGGGCCCGCGAATCGTCCATCTGGCCGCTCACTTTCGGCCTTGCCTGCTGCGCCATCGAGATGATCGCCGCCAGCACGTCGCGCTTCGATATCGCGCGCTTCGGCGCCGAAGTCTTCCGTCCCAGCCCGCGGCAGAGCGATCTCATGATCGTTGCCGGCACCGTCACGCTCAAGATGGCGCCCGTGCTCAAACGAATCTGGGACCAGATGCCGGACCCCAAGTGGTGCATCTCCATGGGCGCCTGTTCCAGCGTCGGCGGACCGTTCAATACTTACGCGGTGCTGCAGGGCGTGGATAAGATCGTGCCCGTCGATGTCTACCTCACCGGGTGCCCGCCGCGGCCCGAGAATCTCTTTTACGCGCTGATGAAGTTGCAGGACAAGATCGACC
>JANYJN010000655.1 GCA_025358475.1 Candidatus Solibacter sp. | reverse complement strand
TCGTAGGCTCCCGCAAAGCACAGCAATTCGAACAAAAACGTACGGCGCTGGACGTCGCCCGGGTTGTCCCGAAGCTCTACGCCCAGCGCCTGCACGGCCTGGTCGAGCTTGCCGGCCTGAAACAGTTGTCCGGCAGTCATGGATGTTCCCCAGTGGATCTGCGGACTAGGCGGAACTCTGGGTCTTCAGATTGTACATCGCCGTGATCGCGCCGCCCAGCGTTCCATCGGCCTTCTGCTCCTTGTACTCCACCTGCATCTTGGTGAAGTTGAAGGAGCACTGCTCCACGGGTGCATCGCTACCCCCCGTCTGGTATGAGGAGATCAAGACATCCGAAAAAGTGTACTTCAGGAATTCCTGCTGTTCCTTGCCGGCCTTCCGGCAGGTCAGAATCGCGCTCTTGATGTGCTCGCCGTTGGCGCAAGCCAGAACCAGTTTCGGGGTGGCTTTGTTCACACCCATGACGAAGTGGAAGTCCTGCATCGCCACTTTGCCCGACCCGCCGCCACCGCCCGCCCCCATGGAACCGGTGTTAGTCTCGCCCCAAGACCAGGATTGGAGTTGGATCTCGTTTTTGTGAGTCTTGTCCTGGGCCTCGCCCTCGATACCGTCAATCTTCAGAAAATAATCGACTGCTGCCATTTATGCCTCCTCTGATGTTAGTTAATGTTCGGTTAACCGTACTTCTACCCAGATCCGGCGACCGTTGTTAGCCATGCGCCTTCAACCGCGCCGCCCCCTTTACAACTTATCCCTTCGTCGATGCCGGCAGTTCCGCTACCAGGCGTAGCGAGACCGACAGCTCGTCGAGCTGGAAGTGTGGACGCAGGAAGCTCACGGCACGGTACACGCCCGGCTTACCCGGAACTTCCGAAACTTCGATGCGCGCATCGCGCAGCGGGTGCGACGCCTTGACGAACGGCGAGGCCGTGTCGTCGGGCGTCACGTAGTTCACGATCCACTGGTTCAGGAAGCGCTCGCAATCCGTCCGCGACATGAAGCTGCCCAACTTATCGCGCATCATCGATTTCAGATAGTGCGCAAACCGCGAAACCGCCAGAATGTACGGCAACTGGGTGGAGAGGCGCGCATTCGCATTGGCCGCTTCGTTGTCGTACACCTTGGACTTTTGGCCCGACTGCACGCTGAAGAAGGCCGCGTAATCGGTCCCCTTGCAATGCACCAGTGGGATAAACCCGAGGTCGGCGAGTTCCTTCTCGCGCCGGTCCGTAATGGTCGCCTCGGTGGGGCACTTCAACGCTATGTCCCCGGAATCGGTGGTAAAGGTGTGGGTAGGAAGCCCTTCCACCAGACCGCCGCCTTCCACGCCGCGTATGGCGGCGCACCATCCGTACTGCGCGAACGCCTGCGTCAGCCTCGCCCCCAGGGCATAGGCGGCGTTGCCCCACAAATACTTGTCGTGGTCGGTACCGTCGACGCCCTCTTCGAAGTTGAATCCATCGATCTGCGTGCCGTTCTTGCCGTACGGCAAGCGCATCAGCACGTGCGGCAGGCACAGGCCCACATAGCGCGAGTCCTCGCTTTGCCGGAAGCTCTTCCACTTGGCGTATTCGCTGGAATCGAAAATCTTCGCCATGTCGCGCGGCGCGTCGATCGCCGTGAAGCTGTCCATGTTCAGCATTTCCGGCCCCGCCGCCGTCAGGAACGGAGCGTGCGCCGCCGAGGCTACCTGCGCCACCTTTTCCAACAGCTCAATATCCTCGGGTCCGCGGCCGAACTCGTAATCGCCTACCAGGGCGCCGAAGGGCGCGCCGCCGAAGACGCCGTACTCTTCCTCGTAGACCTTTTTGAACATCGCGCTCTGGTCGAACTCGGGCGCGCGCTGCAAGTCGCGGAGAAGCTCCTTCTTAGTAACATTCAGTACCTTGATCTTCAGCTTGTCGCTGGTCTCACTCTGATCCAGCAGGTACTTCAGCCCGCGCCACGAGCCTTCCAATTTCTGGAATGACGCGGCATGCAGAACCTCATTCAGTTGCAGCGAAACCAGGTGATCGATCTGCGCAATCCGCGCGCTGATCATCATTTCGGCGTCCTTGGACACCGTCATCGAGCCTTCCAGCACCTGAGTGACAAACTCCTTCACCAGGTCCTTGCCCCTGTCCCGGGCCGAAGGGTCGCGTGCCAGCCTTCCTTCTTCCACAATCTGGTCCAGCAGGCTGTGCTCCGCCGTTAGCTCCGCCGGTTGCGCCGCCGCCGCTTTTTGAGCTTCACTCATTGGATCCCTCCTTCGCCCCCATCTCGCTCTTCAGACGCGCCAGCTTGTCCTTATCGGTCACCGCCTCGCGTAACATCTCTTCGAGTTTGTCGTTCCCCTGCATGCTTCCCCGCAAGTCCGATAAGCGGTCCCGCAACTCCAGCAGCTCTCGCAGCGGCTTCACTTGCCGGGCCACGCTTTCGGGAGCAAAATCGTCGAGGCCCTTGAACGTGAGATCCACTTTCAGTTTGGGAGCGTCAGGATTCTCGCTCAGCTTGTTCTCCACTGAATACGCCAGATGGGGTTTCATGCTTTCCAGGACTGTATCGAAATTGTCCGGGGTGATTTCCACGAACTTTCGATCCTTCACCCGCGCCAGTGGCTCCGTCGGCTGGCCTGTGAAGTCTCCCATAACTCCCATCACAAATGGTAATTCCTTAAGTTCGATGGCCCCGCCCACCTCGACGTCGTAGGTGATTTGTACGCGCGGAGAGCGGACGCGGTCAAGTTTGTGTTGTGTGCTCTGCTTCGCCATATGTCATTCCCCCAAGAAACCCAGCGGGTTTTTTCTGCTATCCGGCCCACAAGGCAGATTTAGGTTACCAGATAAATGTCAAGCAATCCAGAGCGAATCTTTCGAAACCGTCTAGTAACTCGCCCAGCGGCGAAAAACAGGTACTAGTCATGTGACCGCGAGATTCGGAGCTACCGCAAACCCGCTCGCTGACGCTCGGGGCTCTGATCGGAGCCCCGACCGTGAGGGAGGGGTTTCCCTCGAAGACCTAGCCACGCGCCACAGCGCAAGATGCTTGCCCTGGAAGGGACGGCGGTACACTCTGAGGAATGCCCACCATCTATGATGAGGTGCTGTATCCCAATGCGCCGTTCGCGCAGACCCATCCCGACCGGCTCGCCACCCTCGCCATTCTCTTCGGCATGGACCCAGCGCCCCTCCCGCGCTGCCGTGTCCTGGAGTTAGGGTGCGGCGACGGCGAGAACCTGATCCCAATGGCATTCCAGTACCCCGCCGGCGAATTTCTGGGCATCGACGCGGCGGGACTTGCGGTCCACGCCGGCAACCAGGAAATCGCCACCCTCGGCCTCACCAATATCCGCCTTCAGCACGCGGACATCATGGATGCCTTACCCGAGCTGGGGACTTTCGACTACGTGATCGCCCACGGTTTCTATTCCTGGGTGCCCGAGCCCGTGCGCGACAAGCTGTTGGCCATCATGCAGGCCAGCTTAGCGCCGCAAGGCGTCGCCTTTGTCAGCTACAACGCGCTTCCCGGTGGCCGCCTTCGCCAGATGTTTCGCGAGATGATGCTATTTCACCTGGGCGGCGCCAAAGACCTGGACCCCCGGATCCACGGGGCACGCGAGATCGTACAGTGGTTTATGGCCTGCCAGACCGGCCTGGGCGAGTCGGGCCTTTTCCCTTCGCAGGTCAAATCGATCATGGAGCGGCAACCGGCGTGCCTCTACCACGACGACTTGGGCGAAATCTATCATCCGGTCTACTTTCAGGAATTCCTGGCGCACGCCGGGCGCTTCGGGCTGCAGTTTCTGTCCGAGGCCAGCTACCACGACATGCAGCCGGGAAACCTCCCCGCGGCCGTGGTGGCGCAGGTGGACCGGATGGCAGGCGCCAACCGTATCCTCCGCGACCAGTACTTCGATTTTATGAAGTGCCGCATGTTCCGCCAGACGCTGCTCTGCCACCAGGACGTCGCGCTGCCGGATGCGCCGGTGGCGGAACGCGTGCGCCTGCTTTATGCCTGCTCCGCGGCCATACCGGTTTCGGCCCGGCCGGACCTACGCCCCGGCATCGCCGAGGAGTTCCGCGGCGGCCACGGATGCGGGGTCACCACCGCCCACCCGTTTTCCAAGGCCGTCATGCAACTGCTTTGCGACGCTTGGCCGGAGACGCTGCATTTTCCCGGCCTGCTGGCTTCGGCCACCCAACTCACCTCCGAAGATGCTACCGCGGCCGGTCTCGCCAATATCCTCCTCTCTACCTACGCGGCGGGCGTGATCGAGCTGCACGCCGAGCCGGCGCACTGTGTGGCCCAGGTCAGCCACTTCCCCGTGGCCAGCGGACTGGCGCGGTCGCAGGCGCGTCGCGGCAGGCTCATGACCACTACGCGGCATACCACCATCGAGGCCCGCGACGAAAAGGTACGCCTCCTCATCGGCTTGCTCGACGGAACTCACGATTTCGCCGCTTTGGCCCGCGAGCTCGGACCAGTTCTACAGCTCCCCGAGGCTGACCTGGCCAAGGGCATACAGGCCCACTTAGAATTGCTCGCTAACGCCGGGGTGCTGGTGGGCTGAGGCGCGGTCGCCTTACGCGGTGAAGCAATAACCGGTCGGGAATGCTATTCACCGCAGAGACGCAGAGAACGCAGAGTTAAGCGCAGAGAAAACTAAAGAGGAACTTGAGGAAAAAAAGATTCACGGTTTGCGCCGGAGCACCCGCGGAACGGGCGATATGCGCCCTCTCAGTCGCCCTCGTTCTTGTGCTCTCTGCGCTTCCTCTGCGCTCTCTGCGCCTCTGCGGTGAATAGCATTCTCGTCCGTTGCCGCTCCCGGAGCGCGCCTACGCGGCCGGAAACGGCTTCTCCGCAATCCGCAGCAGGCCGTTCGCAACCAGCGGCTCCAGTAGCGCGAGGAACTCTTCCGCCGTCGTCGCACCGGGGACCATGCCATCGCCTTTGGCTTTCTCTAAATGCCCCCGCCAACTGGTCTTGCCATCGCACCGCGCTGCGATCTGCGCCAGCCAGGGCTGTAGGATGCACTCCGCCTCGAACGGCCGGCTGCAGCGCAGCGAAAACACTTCGGGAATGAGCTGGCCATCGCGCACCCGGTGTAACACGACCATCTCCGCATGCGGCGAAAGGAACGGCCGAAGCCCCATCAGCCTCCCCAGCGACTCGGCATCGCGGATTTCGGTGCCCCACTCCAACAGCCATTCCACATGCCGGGCGGTGAAGCCTTCGCCCCTCAGCACGCGCTCCGTAAACGCCGGGCGCGCCGTCTCGTGGCGCCGCATCAGGACACTTCCATGGAACAGGAACTGCACCTTGCGCCGCGCCCAGATCTCGTGCCGGTAGAGGATGTCCTCCACCGCCGTATTCTGTCCCAGAAAGGAGTTCGCCGCCAGATCCTTGGGCCCCGTCAGCGTATGCGCCGCCAGCACCAGGTCGAATTCCGCTTGCGCCGCTCCCAGCCACAGCCGTAGGCGATCTTCAAACGGTTGGCCTTCGCAATCCGCCGCCGTGACCATGGTGTAGAACCGTCCGCCGGGACGCAAAAATCGCGGTACGCCCTCTACGATGCGGCGCAGGATCTGTTCCCCGTCCTCGCCGCCATCGCGAAAGATCATCGTGTTCTTGCGCGCCGGGACGTACGGAGGGTGGGTCACGATGCGGTCGAAGGTGAGCCCCTCCACCGGCGCGTACAGGTCGCCCTCCCGCATGGTGGCGGTCCGGATGCCGTTCAGCCGCCGGTTGAACTCGGCGAATAGCACCGAGCGCGCCGCAATATCCGTTCCCCACGCGTGGCCCGCGTAGCGCGCGGCGTCGAGGGCCGCAATCCCCGTGCCGGTGCCGATATCCAACAGGGCGTCGCACGGCGTGTCCGGAAGCGTCGCCAGGAAGACCACGGTATTCCCGATGGCCGCCGGGTACACCGCGTCGGCGG
>JANYJN010000631.1 GCA_025358475.1 Candidatus Solibacter sp. | reverse complement strand
AATCAGATTCGTCATGGGCCCACCATTGCCGGCGTTGCTCATCAATGCCTGCCTTACGGCATCCGTCAGTGTCAAGGTGGCCTCAATGGGTAGACCCGGCCCCGCTTTCTTCCGGAAGACTGCCATCTGCTCGAACTCGGTTCGCAGTGGTTCCACGTCGCTTGCGCCTCCCGTGGCGTCCGTTCTCCGGTACCGCTGCTGCGCTCCCGGCGAAACCCGCTGGTCGGCTTCGTACAGCCACCCCAGTTCCTGGAGCCGTCCCATGCTCGCCACCCGCAACACCTGCTCGCCTCCCGATTCCGGTGCGTAGTTCGGTTGTGGCGCCGTGTCCGTCACCCGCATCCGTACCACTGAACTCGCTTTTCCCAGATATCCCGTCCGGCTCGCCAGACGGTCCAGGGCTTCGGCGGTTCCCGAATCCGGCTCTGCGTCCCGCCATATAAAATGCACGACCGCTTCAGAAGGTCCCTGGGCAGGAAAGAAGCGCGGCTGCTTTCCCCTGATCGCGGGAGGCCCGTCGCCAGGGTAGTTCGTCGGTACGAATGCCATCGGTGACTCCCCTTCGCCGGCCTCTCCGGCGTGAATGTGCGGCGGCTTCTGTGCTTCAAGCCACTCCAGTGCGCTCTTCTCCCGCAAATCCCTGCCATTTTCGAAATACGCTGCGGCCAACGCGGAAAACAATCGCCCCGGATGCGGCGGCCACTCCGAGCGCGCGCGGTACTTGAAGTCCCCCGCAAACGACCGCCCCAGCAGGTACTCCACCTCGATTGCGAACACGGTTATTCTCCTTCCGCGCCGCCGCCCGTAGTGCCGTCGCTGTATGCCACTAGTTTCACCAGGTCCGGACGCGGCTGCAATGAAATCGACCCCGCGTGCCAGGTAAGCCCGGCCTTTCGGGCCGTTTCCAGAGTCCCGCACAGTGCAGCTTCCGCTGCCGCGGAATCGAGCTCAAACGTATCGCGCTCCTTCTCCGTCCGCCCGATCACTTCGAAGCTGGGAGCCTCCGAGGGAACCAACTGGCATCGTGATCGCAACTGATATCCATCCTCTTGATGCAGTGTCACCGCTAGCAAGCCCAGCGCCGCAATCACCGCCCGCCCTGCGACGTCGCGTTCCGCCGACGTACTACGGTCCGCAACCGGGAAGTGCAGTTTCCTCAGTTGCGTCAGCGAGAGCACAGTAGTCTGTACCGCCTCGCGGCACGTGACACCACCCGGCCCCGTCTCCCGGTCCGTGATCGATGGTGTCACGTTGCCGTGGTTGATTTCCGAAGGCCGCAAATTGCCTTCGCCTTTCTTCGCCTTTTTGCCTGTGCCCGCCGGGTCCACAAACTTCCACTGCTCCGGACCCTCCACCTTGGCGATCACTTCCGGAACCAGCTTGATCCCCAACGGATCGATGCGCGACGATGTCCTCACCCCACGCACAAAATCAATCGCAATTATCTCCGACACCAGAGACCGCGCCACTTTTGCCGTGTTGACCCCGCCCCCAGATTGCGAATCCCAAGTTCCAAACAGCAGCACCGTCGGAGCGAATTCGAAAAACGCCGTCGCGTTCCACGCTCGGGCCAAGACTAATCGCTTCCCGTTCTCCGATTCGCGAAACGGCTTCCCGTCCCAAATCGAATCGCGCAAGATTGCGTCATGCACCCGGTGCGGCACCGTCAACGAAGTCAAATCGTGCCCCGCCACGCTCATTTCGAACACCGGAATCGCCAGTCGTCCCGACCGGAACGCGTCCAACAACAGTTCTTCAAATCGGTTTGCCTGGCTCTGGACGCTGTCAATCAAAACCGTCTGCACCGTCTGCCCGTCCAGTTTCCTGGACTCCCAGGCATAGGTGCCCTTGTCGTAGGTCGCCGGGAAAATCTTATCCCCGGCGCCTCCGGCCGGCTGCAACTTGGTCACCGACCGAATTGCCGTCAACCCGCCCGCGCAACCGCGGTTCAATACTTGAATCAATTCGTCAGCAGTCATAGTTCTCCTAGGAAAATCGTCCGGTGACTTCGTCACTCGTAATTTCAGTTATTTCCGGCCTTTAATAGTTGCAGTTAGAGTGTAGAGAGTTTCACGAATCGGCACAATGGGGGAGAGAAAAAAGCAGTCCTGTGGCAAATACCACCGGACTGCTCTCCCACCCCCCTGTATCGCAGGAGTCTCTACAGGATTTGGGGTTTTCGCCGTTTTCGCAGCGTGTAGCGTTGTGAACAGCCCGGCAAGCAGGAATAAGTCCGCCTCGGTATACGTCGGAGAGCCATATTTGTCCTTTCCGAACACCGTGGTAAGCTTGAGGTGAATATGCTGGTGCCCCACGGGTTCCAAGCTGGCCCGACGACCGTTTCAGCGATCGTCGGGTTTTTTCATTTTGCGTTGTACTTACTGCATAGTATCTGGTACGATTGTGTTTGTCAAGTTGGTAATTCTGCTAATAGGAAAGCGACGTTTGTTGGCGGATCCCTTCGGGGCCTTATTGAAGCCTATTGGCAGATTTTCCTTGGTAGCGGCCAATTCTGGCCGGTTCCGCGATCAATTGGATCGCGGCCCCTTTGAAGGTCTGAGACGTAGCGCGGTGTCCGCCGTTATGCCGCGCTTCTCATTTACGATGTCGTTGATGCGCGCCGCAGGTCTACCCGCAGCGCCATGGTCCAACGGGTGCGCCGGCATGTTGAGAGGGTCAACTCAAAAAAAGCCGCTTTGCCGGATTATACGGCAAAGCGGCTTTCCCCCAAAATTGACTGGACTATCTTCTAGAAGTTGCTCACAGCTAAACTCGCCGTGTCATATTCCAGCCTCGGACGTCGCCTGGATTTGTGAATGTGAGGAAACGAACAAACAACCTCCACTATCCGATCTTTAAAGTGCTCTCGGAGAGCTGCAATTATGCTTCGGATCAGGCGGTCGCTCTGCTCTCCGATTCTATCTTCGTTATTCTCCCATTTCGAGAGGTTAGTCTTGCCGATTTCGAGGTACGACGCAAATTCCACCTGATTCATTCTTAGGTACTTGCGCAGAAACTCACGTCTTCCCTTGCACCCTGTAGGGCTCAGTGATCACTGCGAAGACCGGCGTCCTCATCAGCTCATCCGGATGCGGAATGACAACCTGCTTGTCTCCGCAATGATTGCATTGTAATGATCTCGACACCTTGTCAAGGTTCCCTCGGAGTAACAACTTTTCTCCTTTCCGAGCCCATGGTAAGCTTGGTGCTAATTGGTTCGATCCCTGACAGCACAAACACTCGCGCTCGCTCTGCTAGTTGCCCCACTATTCGGAGGGAATGCGAAAAACGTTACATATCTCGCATTGGGCGATTCCATCGCATTCGGTTTTGATCCTACCCTCCTCCCCAGTCAACCCAATCAACCTCTCCCGACGCCGGACCAGTTTATAGGATACCCGGAGAGGGTCGCTGACTTCGAGCATCTGCTGCGATCAAAAAGAGAGCTTAACGCCGCCTGTCCCGGAGAGACCAGCGGTAGTTTCCTGCTCCTTGGAGCGCTGGACAACGGGTGCCAGGGGTTTAAAGCCGCCGTCGGTCTGCACAGCGACTACACCGGCTCGCAGGTAGATTTTTCCATTTCGGAATTGGCCAGTAATAAGCACATCGATCTCGTAACACTGAGCATTGGTGGCAACGATCTTTTGCTCCTGGAGCAGAGATGCGCCAATCCCGATCCCCGGGTGTTTAAACTGTGTGTACAAACGGACCTCGCTAGTGCTTCGGGTACATTAGCTACCTACGCGGGACACCTCGCCTCAATCCTCGAAGTCCTTCGAGCTAACTATAAGGGCACGCTGATTCTGATGAAGTCTTACTCGCCAAGCGTAGATACGGTATTCATACAAGCGATTGCGGCGCTGAATCAAGTGATGGTGCAAGTGGGCGCGCCCTTTGGCGTAAAGTTCGCAGAGGGGTTCACTGCGTTTCAGATTGCTTCAGCACCCTTTCAAGGTGATCCGTGCAAGGCGGGACTTCTCATCCGGTTATCGCCGCCGCTTACGAAGCCTCTCACGTGTGATGTCCATCCCTCGCCTCTGGGGAGGGACGTGCTGGCCGCAACGGTATTGCTAGCCATCGGCAACAATCAACATGGCACTAACAATCAGCAGGTCAAGGACCATCTGAATCAGTGAATTGGTGGTTACCACATGGGGGGCAAAGACCAAGACATACTCCCCTCTTTGACACGTAACAATTGATCACCGTGCTGTCGCAGTGCGAGCTTCCCAGCTGGGCTGAACGGAAGTCTGCCCGGCTTGTCACCAACCATTGACCAGTTAGGAACTGTCTGCGAGACGCTCAGCAGTCGCGCCACCTTGCGCACTGTCCTTTGTCCAGCCCCGGCCGCCGGTTTGAGGCGCAGCGGCTAAACCTCACCGTTTTTACCGGTCTGGCCTCGTCTAGGCTAACGAAGGACAACCCCCGGTGGCCACATCCTCCATGGCCACCGTAGGGGGCTATTTCACCTGCAGGTTACTTCTGTTGTCCGGATTTTTCCTGGGCAGCCTTCGAGGCCTCCTGTGCCTTACCAGAGTGCTCAAGGGCGATCGTCGAGTGCTTCTTGCCTGCGGCGTGATCACCCTTTCCATGGTGCTCCGCGGCCATCCGATGCGCCTTCGCGGCGTTTTCATGATGCTC
>JANYJN010000622.1 GCA_025358475.1 Candidatus Solibacter sp. | reverse complement strand
ATTCCAGTGGGATAAGCCTCCGGCTTGTCCATCCGAGCGCAGCTCGGACCTCTTCCTCCTCGTTCTCCGCTCCTTCCATCCTGATGGGTTTCCCATTCTCTGCGCTTATCTCAGCGTCTCTGCGTCCCTGCGTTGAACTCGCTTCCCGCACCTCAAAATAGCTGTGCACCACTCATAGTTTTCCCAACCCAGCCGAAAAGGTTGGTGTCCGGCAAGATGCCGGCGCCCAAATTTGAAAGGATTTCAAAATGATCTCTATCCAAACTAACGTAAACTCCCTCGTCGCCCAGCAGAACCTGAGCGTCAATAGTTCCTTCCAGAGCAAGACCATCCAGCAGTTGACCTCCGGCTATCGGATCAACCAGTCGGGTGACGATGCGGCGGGCCTCGCGGTCGCCAACAAATTTCGCAGCACAGTCGCCGAACTGACACAGGGCGTAGCCAACGGCAACGACGCCACGGCGCAGCTCCAGATCATGGACGGCGGTATGAGCAACATCTCTTTGATCTTGGACAGGTTGAAGACATTGGCCACGCAGTCGGCTTCCGGTACCTTCACCGGCAACCGCACCGTTCTGAACAGCGAGTTCCAGAACGCGCTTTCCGAAATCGATCGCCAGGCGCAATCGATCGGGTTGAACACGGGCGGCTTGTTTGCCAAGAACCTGGACGTTTTCCTGGGCGCCGGCAGCGGCAGCTCTTCGCTCCAAAACGGCATCGTCACCCTCGGCCTCACGCAGTCCGCGGTGGATAGCCAAAGCCTCGGCATGAGGGGCATGCTGGCGGTGAATCTCACCAGCGGCACCCTGAGCGGAACCAATAGCGGCACCGATATCGGCTCCACGTCGGCCACCTCGGTCCAGAACATCGTCGGCAACGTCACCGGCGGCAACGCCAACCAGCAAGCCACCGCTGGCTATGCAGCCTTGCAGTTCTCGGGAGCCGGTTTCTCCGATGCCGGCAAGGTGTCGGTATCTGTGAACCTGGCGGGAGTGACCGATGTAGCCACCTTGGTTACAGCGGTCAACAGTGCGATTCAATCCGCCGGCAACGGCACCACGGCCGCGGCCACGGCGTTCAAGAACGCCAACGTCGTCGCTAGCCTTCATTCCGACTCCGCTGGCGGCCAGCAACTGGCGTTCAGTTCCGGCACGGCCGCGTTTCAGGTGCAGGCCGGCGACCAGATGGCCAACGCCCTGTTGGGCTACGTGTCCTCCGTCGGCGGCGTTGCCAAGGGCGCCGCAGTATCCGGGACCGCTGCCACCACGGTGACCGGCGCCACCACGACGGCCGGCGCAGGTTTCAGTGCAAGTCAGACGGTGAAACTCGTCGTTACCGGCGGCGGATTGGCCAGCCCGGTGACCTTACAGCTCAATACGGCCAGCCCCGTGAGTACCACCGGCGCCATCACCGATTTGCAGAACCAGTTCAGCGGTTCCGCGGCACTACAAGCCGCCGGCCTGAGCATGAGCGGTTCGAGCACTGTCGGCGGCAAACTGAGCTTCAACAGCGCCAGCGGACAGGGCTTCAATATTCAGGTAACAGGCGATTCCGCGAATCTGCTGGGCCTTGGCTCGTTCCTGGCCGACAGCTCTGGAAATGCCGATTACGCGAAAATTACTGCGTCCGCTGCTTACAGCGCCGCAACGGTCACGGGCAGCGCGACATCCATGGGGATGGCCGCCGGCCTTGAGATCTCCCTCAACGGGCAGGCATCCACCGCGCTGACCGGCATTGATCTGACCGCTGGCGCCAACGCCGTAGCAGCCAGCAAAACCAGCGGCGCCACCATTGGCACGGGCACCGGCGCGGTCGATATCACGGCGGCCAATAACAAACTCGATATCACTGTCACCAACAACGGCGTAGCGACGAATGTTGCGTGGGCGTTAAACACCAACCAGGTCGCCACCAACGGCACGGTAGCATCCACAAAGTCGGGGTTGAACCTCGCCACTTTCGGTGGGTACGATACGGCGACTGGCGTCAACAACAACCAGTTCACGGTCGCAGTCGATGGCGGGGCCGCGCAGACGGTGACGCTGAGCGGGACCTACGCTGCTGGAGCAGCGGGCGCAGCCTCATTCTTGACCGATCTCAATACCGCGCTTGGCGCAACCGGCGTGACGGCGAGTTGGGACGCGACCGCCGGTGGGACCCTCGGTGATCTGACTCTGACTTCCGCCACTAAGGGTGCTGCCTCTTCGGTCGTTCTCGGCGCGGCCACCTACGCCTCCAAGGGCGGGGTGGTGACGAGCTTGGCGACATTGAAAGACGACGCCAGCTTCCAGGGGTACACCGCATCGGCCCTCGCCAACAACGACAAGTTCACCGCTACGGTCGACGGGGTCGCGAAGACGGTGACGCTGGATGGCACCTTCACGGCTGACAAAGCCGGCGCAGACTTATTCATGACCGCTCTGCAGGCTGCGGTCTCCGGAAAGGGTCTGACCGCGGGATGGGACGCGACTACCGGTGGACTGGCCCTGACTTCCACCACTAGTGGCGCTCTCTCTTCGGTGGCCCTCAGCGCGTCCACTTACGCCTCCGCGGCCGTGCAAACGTCCTCGGTAACCGGGGGTGGGGGGGGCTTCGACACCATCGCTGTTACGCTCGACGGCACGCACAACAACTTCAATATTGCGGTCGATGGCGGCCCCTCGGTGAACTTAGTGTTAGCCTCGGCGTCCTACACTTCCGCAGCCGCCCTGGTAACGGAAATCAATAGTCAAATCGCCGCTGGCGGTGCGAGCGTCGCTGGCAAGGTGAGCGCGAGTGTTGACGCGACATCCCATAAACTGATCCTGACTTCCACCACTACTGGTGCTGGCGCTTACGTGAACGTAAGCGAAGGCGCGAGCAACGGCGCCCTTGCGATTCTTGGCTTTACCGCGGGCACCGCCAACGGCAACGCCGCGGCGGTTAATAGCGGTCTTACGACTATTGGCCTTAACGCGAGCACCACCAGGACCGACGGCCTGGCCGCCGCGGTCAATAGCGGCCTTACGACTATTGGCCTTAACGCGAATACTACCAAGACCGACGGCGTGGCTGACGCACCAACCACGGTGGCATCGATCGCCGCGCAGATCCAAACCAAGCTCGGCGCGACTGCGACCGTGACGGTTTCCAACGATTTCAAGATCAGCATCGCATCCACCACGAAAGGCGCTAATTCGTCGGTGGCCATTGCCACTGCCGCCACCTTTAGCGCCAATACCCTGCTGCATCTGGACGCTGCATCCACCCCGACCACCGTGGCCGGCCAGAATAGCTCGATCGGGGACATTGTGAGCAATCTCAATGCCCAGTTCGCTGCCAATAGCACCTACCAGGCCGCCGGCCTGCAGGCGGTCGCGACTGCCAGCGGTGGCACCGGCTCTGGCGACTACGTCAGCATTCAATCCACCAACGGCACGCAGTTCCGACTCAATGCCGTTGGCGCGACAACCGCCGCCACCGCCGGCGCGATCACATCCACGGTCAAGGACACAAGCGCCGCCTCGTCGTTCACTGTGGGCGCCGCCAACCAGTTCTCCATGGTGGTCGATGGCAGAGCCGCGGTGCAGGTGACGGTGGTCGCATCCGCCTATGCCGACGCAGCGGCGTTCCTGGGCGCTGTGCAGGCTGCGGTCAGCGGAAAGGGAGTGACCGCAGGTTGGGACGCAACCAGCGGTGCGCTGACCCTGACTTCGGCCACGACTGGCGCCGCCTCTAAGGTGACCGTCAGTGCGGGCACAGCCAACGACGGCCTTGCGGCGTTCGGCTTTGGAACTGGGGCCACCGACAGCGGCCATCAGGTCCAGGTCACGGAGAATACCGGGTTCGGCATCGCCGGCTCCACTTTCGTCGGCGCCTCCGCTTCTTCCACCGGCACCGCGATGAGCGCGGTGGATGCCTTCGGCATCTCCAATTCGCAAGCGTTCACGTTCTCGGCCATGAAGTTTGGGAACGACAAACAAGCCCTCACCTTCTCGGCCACGGACGCCAACGGGGCGTTGGAGACGAAAACCATCACGCTGCAAAACGACAAGAGCATCAATCGCGCGGGCGCCAGCATCGACGATGCGGTAGCCTATATCAACACGCAACTCCAACAGAGCACCTCCCAGCCGGCGTTGCAGAAGATCGTGGCTGTCAAAGAAAACGTGGGCGGCCAGGAGAAAATCAACTTCGTCAGCTCATTGAGCCTTTTCACCGTTGGCGTGGCTGCTACTGCCAATGCCGACGGCCTCAATGGCGGCGCTGCGACCTATCGCACCTCGGCGTCGAACGGCGACGGGGCCAATATGCAGGTAGACTCCAAGGAGGCCGCGAAGGCCGCCGTCTCCGCAATTGCTACCGCCATCGGCAAACTGGGCTCCGCCCAGGCGGCCGTCGGCAAAGGCCAAAACCAGTTGTACTACGCGGTGAACCTGGCGCAATCCCAGATCACCAACTTCTCGGCTGCCGAATCCTACCTCCGCGACGCCAACGTGGCGCAGCAAGCGGCCAACCTCACCAAGGCCCAGGTTTTGTCGCAGGCTTCCATCGCTGCCATGGCCCAGGCCAATTCCGCGCCTCAGGCGATTCTCGCCCTCCTGAGGGGCTAATCGTAAACACTAACCCGGCCGTGTAGTATTATGGCTCCTTAACGGTCGCCGCTCTCATCGGAGCCGCGACCGCTAGGGAGCGCTCTTGCTCCCGGTCGAAAACCTATTAACCCGGCGGAAGGGCCACCTAACGGGCAACTCTTCCGCCGGACTAAAGCTTCGGGCCGGATAGGACGATCTGTTCGATGCCGGCCCTGGAGTATTTTATGGGAACTATTAGCAGCGCAGTCTTCAAGGGCGCCAGCGCCTTTTCCTCGGATTTCGCCAACGTGATCAACCGCGCCGTGGCGATCGCCGCGCTGCCCATCCAGGTGTTGACCACAAATAAGGCCACCCTGACCACTCAATCCGAGGAGATAACCAAGCTAGAC
>JANYJN010000575.1 GCA_025358475.1 Candidatus Solibacter sp. | reverse complement strand
CGCGGCAGCGCCGATCATCCCGGCATGCTGGGGCGCGTGACGGTGACGCAGGGCGACGTGGTGTTCGCGGGGACCAAATATACCATTGACCGGGGCACGGTGACGTTCTACAATCCGCAGAAGATCGAGCCGATTCTGAATATCGATCTGGAAACCACGGTACAGGGTGTCGACGTCGCGCTGAGCGTCTCCGGGCCGGTGGATCGAATGAAACTCTCCTACCGCAGCGATCCGCCGTTGCAGTTCACGGAGATCGTCTCGCTGTTGGGGTCGGGCAAGCCGCCGACGTCGGACCCCGTACTGGCGGCCCGCGCGCCGGTAGCGCCACAGCAAAGTTTCGGACAGAGCGGCGCATCCACGCTGTTGGGCGCGGCTGTCGCCAACCCGGTGTCCGGGCGCCTGGAGCGGTTGTTCGGAGTCAGCAAGCTGAAGATCGACCCGCAGATTACAGGATCGTCGAATACGCCGCAGGCCACCCTGACGTTGCAGCAGCAGATTTCGCACGATCTGACGTTCACCTACATTCAGGATGTGACGCAGAGCAATTCGCAAATCATTCGTGTGGAGTGGGCGCTCAATCCGCAGTGGTCGGCGATTGCCGCGCGCGACAGAAACGGGCAGTTCGACGTGGACCTGTTTTACAAGAAGAGATTCTGGTAAGTCTCGCGTAGCGCTCTTCGTCCGGCCCGGTGCGGACAATGTCGGATGCCCTCACCTCCGGCCTCTTTCTCTAGTCCCTCGACTAGCGTTCATTTGCGGAGATACGCCACAGTACTGGTCCGGTGACAGCTTGATCCAGATCAAGCAGCAGGGTAGACGCTCGCCTCACAATGAAGACTAGTTGGGCCCGTTCAGGGAATGGATGGCTAATTCTGAAACGGACCACGGAGGGCATAAATTGAGAAACACGTATAGAAGACTCTTGTTGTTATCGCTTGGAGTCGCGATTTCAGTGGGCAGTACCTGGGCAGGCGTCGTCGGTTCAACGGATCCATCCGATTTTAGCGACACCGTGAATTGGTGTCAATTCGGCTGCCAAAGCTCGCAGCTTACCGGGCCGCAATCCTGGGGGTCGGCTTTAAGCCACATGGGCTACGTCTATGGTGTCAATGATCCGTACCTAAGTAACGTTGTACAGGGCGACAGTTGGTCCGGCAACTTCGACCCAACAATGGGCCTGCTCTATAACAATGCGTGCTGTGGGAGCACCCCCGGCCCAATTGGCATGGCCTTTCTTCAAGGCGAAACCGGAGTTGGCGCTTATATCCAGTCGAGCTCTAACGGTGCGTTCACGGCGACCATTTCGCTATTCGACATCAATGACGTGCTCTTGGATAGTTACACCACCGCGGGTACTTCAGACACTTCCGCGGGCACCGCGTTGTTTATCGGCGCGACATCCACCGACCCGATCTGGTTCGCGCAGTTTAACGCCGTTGGCATTGGTTCTAACGAGCCGGATTTTGCGATTGGGACGACGAAGTTGAATGTTCCCTCCCTTCCCTGTACCGATGACAATCGGAATGGTGATGATAACTGTGGAGGCAACCACGACGATGCCCCAGAACCGGCATCGCTGCTTCTGATGGCTCCAGCCCTGCTTGGGATTGTGTTCACTCGCCGCCGTAAAGCGATCCCCCGCTAGGGGGGCGCTGAACGCGCGCAGTCGGGCGGTGTGAAGTTGGAGCAACCAGCGTTCGGCGGCTCGGTGGAGGGGCGGCTGCACAAGGCGACCTTCAGTCAAAAACGGGCCGTTCGCACCAGATTGAGCGTTTAACCTCGGCAAACATCGTCGGGTTTGGCCATTGCTCAAACATTTAAAATTCTTTTGGAAGTCCTTTCAATCACTTACGCGATCAGACGCCCTGAATCGCGACCGCCGCCAAGCTAATCTGTAGTTGCAAGAGAGAGCCGATCGCCAAACTTCTTCCTTGATGTTCCCAAATCCTCCCCCGAATCCCCACCGCTCCTAGATGAGCGTTCCCCTTCCTTCGACGGCTCTCTCTTTCCACACAAAAGAAAACTTTGACTTTTTGTCCGATTTCGGTTAACTCTCACATATGCCAGAGGGTTCTCATCGCTTCCAGGTCGGACCTATCGGTTGCACGGTTCTTAGCGACGGCTATTACTCCTACCCGGCGTCCTGGTTCTTCCCCAACGCCGACCCCGCCGAGCTCAGCCGCGCCATGGCAAGCCATCACCTCCCACAGGACAGCGTGCTCAGCCCTTATACCTGCCTGCTGATCGAAACCGGGCGCCATATCGTCCTCGTCGATACCGGGGCCGGCGAAACCTCCCGCACCTCCGGCGCCATCCAGGCGCGGCTCGACATGGCTGGCATCCGCCCCAAGGATGTCGATACCGTGATCCTCACCCACGCCCACGCCGACCACATCGGCGGCGCCATCGACCTGTGCGGACGCCCCGCCTTCCCCAACGCCCGCTATGTTCTTTCCGAAACCGAATGGGAGTTCTGGACGGCCGCCCGCACCGACCTGAGCCATCTTCGCGTGCCCGACGCGGCGAAGGAATCCATCAGTTCCATGGCGCGCCGCTGCCTCGGCGTGCTGCGCCACCAGATCGAGCCCATCGACCGCGAAACCGAAATCGTGCCCGGCGTCGTCGCCATTCCCGCGCCCGGTCACACGCCTGGCCACCTTGCCGTCCTCATTGCCTCTGAAGGCCACTATTTGCTCAACCTCGGCGATGCCGCCGTCCACCCGCTCCACCTCGAGCGGCCGTCCTGGCAGAATGGTTTCGACTTGGCCCCCGACCGCGCCCTGGACACCCGCCGCCGGCTCATGGACCGCGCTCTCGCCGACGACATGCACCTGATGGCGTTTCACTTCCCGTTCCCTTCCGTTGGCCGCGTTGCCGTCAACAACGGTGGATGGCTGTGGACGCCCGGCTGGTGAAGGAGCGCGAGCGCCAGTTCGGACTTGGGCGGCCTCTCCGCGAGCGGGCGCTCGGGCTGACTGGTAGAGGTGGCGCAGGCACTCCTGCCTGCCGCGTCGGCACTCCTGCCGACGCCCGCTGCCCCAGGGCGTTGCGGCGTCGAGTGGAGACTGACTAGACGCTACACGCAGGAGTGCGTGCGCCACGCGGCAACTGCCAAAAAGTAGCTAGAACCTGAACTGGAGTCCGCCGAAAATCTCCCTGGCGGCCCCCGGCTGGTAGGAGTGGCCGTCGGGATCGGGTTCGGTGAAGGCGATGTAGCGCTTGGCCGTGAGGTTCCGGCCCGCCACGAACAGCGTGCTCCCCAACCCGCGGCGCTGCCAGCTCCGGCTGAACCGCGCGTTCAGCAGCCC